>JBKJUN010000301.1:0-1363 GCA_046590555.1 Bryobacter sp.
CTTCCCGGGAATTGTGGTGATGGACGTGCAGTTCGGGATGGCGAGCCGGGCGAAGTCAATGTCGGTGACGGAGAATGCTTTGTCTGCCAATGCGGATCTGACGGGGATCTTTGCCGATAACGAGTCGAGTCTGGCCGGGGCGGTGCAGGCTTTGAAGGGGCGCAATAATCGCAAGGTGAAATTGGTGGGCTTTGATGCGAGTGAGCAGTTGATCGGGGATTTGAAGGAGGGCTGGATTGAATCGTTGGTGGTGCAGGATCCGTTCAAGATGGGCTATGAGAGTGTGAAGGCGATTGGGGAGAAGCGGAAGGGATCGACGGTAGCGGCGCGGATGGATTTGCCGGCACGGTTGATTGAGCGGAAGGATCTGGAGCTGCCTGAGGTGAAGGCGCTGCTCTTTCCTGACCTCGACAAATGGCTCAAAAGCGATAGCCAACATTGAGGTAAACGTAGTGGAGTTGGCTGCCCGGGCTTACGTTTTTCAGAAAGGGGCCAGGGAAGATTTTGCCGTAGCCGAAGCTGACAATGTGTGGACCATTGGTGTAGGTGCCGAGGATGTCGGCCTCCTGGCCAATGTGCGTTCCGCTGCGGCCGGTGGGGTCGCGATAAACGAGACTGCCGTTGGTGAGATAGAGGGCGTCATTGGCTTGTGCGAGGTGCCAGTCGTGGAGCCCAGTGCGGACGACGAATTTGGGCCAGGGCGTGAAGTCAAAGGTAGTGGAGATGTTGTGAATGTTGACCCAGCCAATCTGATCGGCAAGGCCGGTCTTGTTGTGCGGGGTGGGGTAGATCTGGTCGAAGGTGTTGCTGAGACGGTCGTTGGGATTTTTGTCTCCTGAGGCGTAGTTATATTCGGCCAACCAGTGGGGCTTCCACTTTTTTGCGCGGGCGAAACTGTATCGCAAGACCAGGTGGGAGGCGAAGGCGCGAATGTCGTTGGAGCCGGTATTGCCGAATTGCTGGACAAATTCGGTTGAGTAATCGAGGCGAGCTGGCAAGGGACCGAGCCAGCGCAGGCCGATGACGCGGCGATCCACGCGGCCGTTTGAGGCACGGCTGAGACGCCAATAGAAGTAAGGTTCGAAGGATGCGGCGGGTAGAAGGTTGCGCCAGAAGAAGTAGGCGCCGTGGAGGTTGTTGCCCTGGGTGTGATGAGAGAGCCCCCGGGGCTGGATTCTGACGACGGAGGCGCTGAAGAGATCCAGTTGGTTGGGGCCTTGGCGGAGGACGAGCTTAGCGGCATCGAAGGTTCGAGAGACGTTGCCCCAATTGGCGGCACCAAGAAGGCGGTCTTCGCCATAGGCAATTTCCTGGCGTCCGAAGCGGAGAGCGATGCGGCTTTTTGCCATGTCTCCGAAATCGA
>JBKJUN010000327.1:0-5980 GCA_046590555.1 Bryobacter sp.
ATGCTGGCTAACGTAGCAGTGGACCAAGCAAGCCAGGCAAGACGGCGGCGGCGGCGGACAACTAAATCATTCTCGAGCAAAGGAATACAGCCGAGGATCGTTAGCTGGGTGTAGGCCCGTACGTCTTTAAGATTCTTGAGCGTTGAATCCTTCATTTCTTTGGCACCCGCAAAGCAAATCCCCAAAATCAGACCACCGATAGATCCACCCAGGATAATCATCCATCTCTTGGGCTCCGTTGGATTCTGTGGAAGCGAAGCTTGGTCGAGAACTTCCAGCTTTTCGGTCTGCTTTCTATTTTCGAGTTCAACGGCGGCGTCGGCGCGCTGACGCATCCGATCAATTTCTTCGAAGTCCCTGCGAGCCATCATCGATGACAGCCGAAGTTGTTCATATTCTTTTTCGCTTGAAGGCATGGTTGCTAAAGTTCCTTGCAGGGAGCGAGCAGCTTTGTCTGCATCAACTAGCCCCCGCTTGTATGACTCTTCTTCCATTTTTGAAGCTTCAATGCGACCCATCAACTGCTGAATTTGAGACTCGAGGCTGCGTGCCTCACGCACAGCTTCCGGCCTCAGACCCGAAACAGATCCACTTGTTTTCTTGGCTGTTGCTTCCAAGTCATCCTGAGTTTTCTGGAGGCGATCCCGCTCTTTTTTCAAAATTTGGATGTTACTTACAGAGGCCTTGATATCTGGATGCGTTTCTTGATACTGCTCACGAAGGCCCTGCAGCCTCGTCTCGAAGTTTGCAATCTCACGCTCTAGCAAAACAAGGCGTTCATTACGCGGAACCAGAGTAATGGGAACGGATTCAACCGTTGGAGTTGTGACCTGCTTTAATTGATCCTTCAGAATACTGATCTGGTTTTCGATAATTAATCGATCTTGGTTGACCCTGCCCAATGAAGCGTTGATGTTGGTCATACGTGTTTCAATTCCGTTGATAGCCGAAAAGGTTGCTCCCTGCTGTTCAGGAGTTCGCCCCACATTGGCGGACTTGAATTTCGACATTTGTTCTTCAATTGCATCCAGATCCCGCTTCCGGGTTTGCCACTGATCCTCGACGAAATCCTTCATCTGCGAGGACGAACTCGCCCTCTCCCTGACGTTTTCGTCAATGAATTTTGTGACCAGATCTTGACACACACGTTGAGCCGTTACACGGTTCTCGTATTTAAAGGCTACCGAAAAGGCGAGAGTCTTTGTTCTGTTCTCTCCGCCGCCCCCGATTGGAGTCACGAAAACCGCTTTTGAGCGCATATTTTCGATTATGTCTTCCATCGGAAGACGCTTTCGCTCTCTAGGGTAGAGCGAGTGCGTGGTGATAATGTTCGTTAGGGTGGCGCGGCTTAGAATGCTCTGTGTCATCTGATTTACGCGCTGACTCATGTCGACAGTCAACGGCATTGAAAGCAACCCTTCGGGCACTTGAGGAGGCAGAACGCGAATGGTGGCATTTGATACATAAGTATCCGGCCAAAGAAAAGCGACTACGACACTGATTACCAACCCAGCCAGCATTGGAGCAAGAATTAAGGACCGATGACGGCGTACGACATCGATGTAGTCTTCTACATCCAGCGCTCTGTGCTGAATGGCAAGTGGGTCTTGTAAAGGTTGCACGAATAATACTCCTGATGTACTGATCGTTCTATGGAACGATAATGTGATCGCCTGGCTGAAGGAGAATGTTTTGTTCCAGCTTCTTGCCTTTGATCACATCATTGAAATTAAACTTCAAACGCTGGATGCCTCGCATTATGATGATCTTCTTGCCGTTGCCAAATTCCCTAATACCGCCAGCGATGGTAATCGCCTCGAGTACAGTCATTGGGCGAACCAACGGAAATGCTCCCGCCTTGTTCACCTCCCCTGAAAGCAGATATCGTTTGCTTTCAACTTTTTGGACCTGAAGAGAGACAATCGGGCTCTTAAGCACTTTCTCATAAGCCTTGGCGATTCTCGTTTCGAGCTCAACGGGAGTAGTCTCCGCCGCGTCGATTTCTCCAATCAAAAGGAGATTAATTTTGCCATCCGGCCGAACGGCAACCAAGCCAGATAAGTCCGGCTCCCGCCAGACTCGAATCAAAATTACGTCTTCCGCGCCAATGCGGTAAGATTTTGGGTCCACCGCCGCGCCGGGAGAAGATGCTGTAACTTCAGCTTTTTCTTCAGCCGTTGCGGGCGGTTTCTGCTCTTGCCCTTTTTGGGGCGTTTGCGCTGTCAGAAGGTTTGAAACAGCCACAACACAGCAAAGCAAAGATAATTTGCACAATCGGGTCACGTCTATCCTCCATTGGATGAAGCTTCGAAGTTGTATTCGAAAGACATATACCTCATCTCTTCTCATTCGATTTTACACTACTCAAAATGTTAGAACTGTAGTACCAAGGTGCCAATCTTCGGCACCTGAGACTAAATCGACAGTTCTAGCGGCAGAGATGAGAAGGCGAATGAAATATTATTTGGCGAAATCGGATCCCGTTACCTATTCCCTTGATGACCTCCAGCGGGATGGAAAAACCGTTTGGGATGGGGTAAAGAATGCGCAAGCGCAGCAGGCAATTCGGGCGATGGAGAGTGGCGATTGTGTGATCTGTTACCACTCACAGGGCCAAGCGGCCATTGTCGGCTGGGGCTACGTGGAGGGCTCGGTCTGGACAGATGCCGACGATCCAAAGATGAGCGTTTTTACATATCGATTTGGCGGGAGGCTAAAAACTCCCGTGACGCTGACCGAAATCAAGGCGTCGGGACTATTTGCAGATTTTTCGCTTGTAAAACAGTCAAGACTCTCGACGATGGCTGCCCCGAAAGAATTTGTGAGTTGGCTTCAGAAACGTGCCGGGGAATTCAAGCCCTAGCAAGGATGCCAGCCAACCCGAACAATCTCGTTACCTGATGCACAGGAAGGCCCACAACGTTGAAATAACAGCCTTCGATGCGAGGAATGAATTTCGAAGCAAGGCCCTGAATACCATAGCCACCTGCTTTGTCGAAGGGCTCCCCGGAGGCTACATATTCAAGAATTTGCGTCTCGGATAGCTGAGAGAATTCGACTTTGGTCTCTTCGACATGAACCCATTGCTGGTCTCGCCAACGCAAACAAATCGCAGTTAGAACCGAATGCGTGCGCCCAGCCAAGGCCCTGATCATGGCCGTTGCTTCTGCTTTGTCAGCAGGTTTTTCGAGGATCAGTTCGGTTCCGCAATCCATTAGGACGACGGTCGTATCGGCGGCAAGAACCCCTTCTCCGGAGTCAAAGCTTGTTGCCGCTGCCTTTTCTACCGCCAGGCGCGATACGTATTCAAATGCTGATTCAGAGGGTGCCCGGAGCTCTGGGATAGAAGAAGGCCTGACAACAAATGGGAATCCTGCCTGGCTCAACAAGGCCGCCCTGCGAGCGGATTGACTGGCAAGAATCAGTTGAAAATCAGGGATGAATGGAGATGAGACCACATTCTAAATTTTAGCGGTCTAGAGGAGCTTCTTGCCTGCTACAATCCAATTCGTTAATGCAAATGGACAAGGCGCTGCGGCTGTTGGGGAAGTTAAAGAACGAAGTTGTTGGCAATGAACAACTTGCACGCGCGGCTTGGCGTGCCGCTGTCGGGGATCGGATTGAGGCTCACGCGCGGTTTCGTGAATTGGTAAGGGATCGAATTGTCGTCGAGGTGGATGACAGGGTTTGGCAGAGCCAAATGCATACGCTCGAGAAGCAAATCCTCGCAAAGTTGTCACGGCTGTTGGGGAAAGTGGTTGCCCGGCAAATTGAATACAGGATTGCAATTCCCAAGCTTGGGCCGCAGGCGGTTGCCGCGCCTGATTTTCGTTTGGAGCCAAAAGATGTTGAGGCTGGAAAGATTGGCGACCCCGGCTTGAGGCGAATGTACCTTAAGTCGAAACGGCGAGCCTCTGGCCAGTAGACTTCAAGCAATGAGAAGATCTTGAGAGATGCAATTTAGCAAAGAAGACGTCCGGAAAGTAGCCAAGTTGGCCAATCTGGAATTGACCGAAGCAGAAGTAGAACGGATGGCGCACGACATGGCCGAGGTGTTGACTCACATGGAGCAGTTGTCCACCCTCGATACTTCCAATGTCCAGCCCATGGCTCAAGTTCTGTTTGAAGCCCCTGCAACGGCTTCCTTGCGAGAAGACGTCGTTCGGGATCGAACCTTGTTGGGTACTGAAGAAGCGCTGCGCAATTCAGCGTTGAGCGGAGCCGGGCACTTCAAAGTGCCTAGGGTGATTGAGCGCTAGAAGGAATGCGAAGCATGGAAAATCTTGCCAGCTTGACGATTTCGCAGGTGAAAGAAGGCCTGCGGACGAAGAAATTTAGCGCGCTCGAATTGGCTCGCGAAGCAGTTCGATTTGCAGAAGCAGAAAATCCAAAGACGAACGGTTACCTTACTTTCAGCCCTGAATTGGCGGAAGAAGCGGCAAACCTTGTCGATGCCAGGATCGCCAGGGGTGAAGACCCAGGGCTCCTGGGGGGCGTGCCGATCGCCGTCAAGGATGTCCTCTCCACCAAGGGTGTGAGAACTACCTGTGCTTCAAGGTTGCTTGAGAAGTACGTGCCGGCCTACGATGCCACGGCCGTTGATCGGCTGAAGGCTGCGGGGGCTTTGATTATCGGGAAGGCAAATTGCGACGAATTTGCCATGGGTTCTTCGAATGAAAATTCAGCATTTGGGCCTGTACGGAACCCTGTTGCGCTTGACCGTGTGCCAGGAGGCTCTAGCGGTGGTTCTGCCGCTGTAGTTGCACAGGGTACTGCGGTTGCTTCATTGGGTTCGGACACGGGTGGTTCGATTCGTCAGCCAGCTTCATTTTGTGGCGTCGTGGGTGTTACGCCTACCTACGGACGAGTGAGCCGTTATGGACTGGTCGCCTTCGCCAGCAGCCTCGATCACGTGGGGCCTTTCGCCCGCAATGTTTCTGATGCAGCTCTGGTGCTAGAGGCCATTGCCGGACGCGATGAACTGGATGCTACCAGTGCGTTTGCGCCCGTCGATGATTATCAGGCCGAAATGCGCAAGCCTGTAGCCGGAATGAAGATTGGGATTCCGAAAGAATACTTCGAGGGTCTGGAAGCGGAGACCGGCGACAAGATCCATGCTGGACTTGATGTTCTGCGCAAGCTCGGCTGCGAAATCAAAGAAGTGAGCCTGCCACACACGCCCTACGCCATCAGTTGCTACTACATTATTTGTACTGCTGAGGCCAGTTCAAATCTGGCGCGATACGACGGTGTTCGCTATACAGAACGGGCCGAAGCCGCGACGCTGACCGATATGTATGCCAAAACCCGCGGTGAGTTTTTCGGGATGGAATGCAAACGTCGCATCATGCTGGGTACCTATGTGCTTAGCCACGGTTACTATGATGCTTTCTACCTGAAGGCTCAAAAAGTTCGCACATTGATCGCCGGAGATTTCTCAAATGCACTCAAGGATGTCGATGCTCTGGTGGCTCCAGTGAGCCCATTCCCGGCATTCAAAATCGGCGAAAAGATGGCGGATCCAATGCAGATGTATCTATCGGACATCTACACAATTACGGGCGATCTGGCTGGCATTCCGTGCATGAGTGTGCCCTGCGGCAATACCGCACAGGGTCTACCTGTCGGGATGCAGATCTTTAGCGGGCATTTCAAAGAAAGTACGATGTTTCGACTGGCTTACGCATTTGAGCAGGCTGGCGGAGTCGCTTAGGCTACCAGGCGAGCTTGCGTAGCTTGACTGGTTTTCCACCTTGTTCGCGGCTCTTCTGAGCTGCATCCAGGAATTCGAAAATTTCAATCGTCTCAGCGGGGTCAACTGGCGTCTTGCCCGTTTGGAAGAAACTTACGAATTCTTTAACGAGCGGCACATAGGAATATTCAAACTTCGTGGGAGTCTGGATGATTTTGTTGTCCTTCGTAAAAACGACTGCGCCGAAATCTGAGTAGGGGCGAAGTGCGCGTACTGTACCGATTCGCC
>JBKJUN010000058.1:0-23707 GCA_046590555.1 Bryobacter sp.
TCCCTGGCTGGCCCAAGCAAAGCAAACTCGCGTCCGACGCTCATTCCCTGAACAAAGCCGAAGCCTGACGAACCATCGCCAGCCGGCATCTTCAAGCTCACCATCTTCTTGACACCCCCAACCAGGAACTCATAATCCACCGTCTCGCCGCTGCTGCCTCCGATATGGCTCTGCAACATCTGGTGCATCCGTAAGCCCGCCTGCAGGGTCTGTCCGGCCTGCTTCTGGATCTCGGCAACAGCAGGCTTTACAGGCATCCCCTCCACACTGACAAGTTCCCAGCCTAGCTTTACCATCTCCATATTGGGATTCAAGCCAGTTACCAATACCTTGCCCTCAACCAATCCAACGCGAAATCCGGGCGAGGTTCCACCGCCCTGTCGCATTGCTTTTGCGCCCTTAAGCTCTAGACCGGCGATCGCGTAGTGGCTCTTGCCGATCTTGCCGATCATCTCGCGAAGGATCGTTCTCACTTCGCTCTGGCCTTGTGCTGCTTCGACGCGCTTGCGATAGCTGTCCTTAAGGTCTGCCCAACTTCCACCCCCAGGCAGGCTCTCCAATTGCTTCGGGTTCCAGTGTTTATCGGCAATGGTCTGCCATACTGCCTCAAAGCTCTCTACCTGTTGCGCCCCGAGCGAGAGCACCGACAAAACCAAGCCAGCCACAAACCGATTCATAACTCCATTATCCTGTGTATGGATGTCTAACTCAGAGCTACCCATCGAAATCACTGCGACCCAACTCGCGAAACTCCTTGCCGACAAGGCTGAAATCGTTCTTCTCGACTGCCGCGAAGACTATGAACACGCCACAGCCCGCATTGAACCGTGCGAGCTGATTCCGATGAATACGATCCCGTCGAACCTGAACCGCATTGAAGCTCTGGCCGACGGCAAGCAACTGGTGGTCTACTGTCACCACGGCGTGCGCAGTCTGAACACAGTGGTCTGGCTGCGTCGTCAGGGGATTGAGACTGCGGTGAGTTTGACTGGCGGCATTGATCGCTGGTCGATGGAAATCGACACTAGCGTCCCGAGGTATTGAGGAAATGGCGCGCGGGTGGGCTTCCAAAGACGCAGAGGACCCTCAGGACTTGCGTGATGAGCGTAAGGCGGAAGCTGCGCGTCAGGAGAAGTCAGCTCTGGATCAGAAGCTGGAAGACCTCAACCTCCAGCGAACCAGAGTGCTGCATGATTTGCAGGCGGCCTGTAATCCCCGCTACCGGGCTATGGTGGAAGAAAGTCTGCGATTTCTGGAAGATCAGATCAGGAGCTTGACAGTGCCAAAAGATAAAAGTGGTGGAGGCGGTGGGACTTAAAACGCAAATGACCTCCACATTCCCTTATCACAGCAAAAAGCAAGTACCTGTGGGAACCTTAGACTCGACCAAAAACACAACTGGGATTGAAGTGAGGAAACTATGTACTACGCAAAACTGGATATGGATCGCGATGGAATGGTGAATGTCACTTTCCCGGACGTGCCTGAAGCGATCACCTACGGCGAAACTCTGGACGAAGCGCTTGCTCACGCACGCGACGCGTTGGAGAAGGCCTTGGAGTAATACGAGGAATCAGGGACGGAGTTTCCACACGGTAAGTACCGCTCGAAGTATCCGGTGCATCTGCGAATGCTGGTAGCGGCGAAACTGGAACTGGTGCGGGCGATGAAGGCCGAAGGGATTACGAAATACAGGCTCGGAAAATTGCTGAAACTGCATCCTCCGCAAGTGGACCGGCTGGTGAGCGTCAAACACAAGACGCGAATGGATGAAGTAGAGCGGGCGCTTGCCGCCGTCGGACGCCAGGTTTGGGCCAAGTTCAACGTTACAGCACTGAGAACGACGACGTCTAAATCGGGTTTGCGTCAATCCTAAAAGTAGGAATCAACGCAACTGCGTCGATTGTGTCCAAGTAATCAAGGCGCATTGGCCTAGTGTTGACGAACTTCCATGCTAAGGGCAATGGACTAGTCTGCGCTGCAAGACTCCGCCGCTCTGATCCCCGGGACCAAGTGTGCGTTCGCAGCAGCCTTCGCTTTGAGGAAATCTGCAAATAAAAAGTGGTGGAGGCGGTGGGAGTTGAACCCACGTCCGAAATGGCAGCCTCACTAAAGCCTACGTGTGTATCTACTTCATTGTTTATTCGGCTCAGACTCTTGAGAAGTAGCAAAACAAGCCCAAACCTAGCCCGATTGATGTCAGTCGCCGGCTACGAGCAGAAGCCTTTGACCCATTCCGTGCGATGACGCCCAATGGTGAACCCACGAACAAATCCACCTGAGCGGCTACTTAACTAATTAAGCAGCGTATGCAAACTGAGTGTTAGCAATTGTGTTTTTCCAGTCGTTTAACGAGAGCCTGGAGCTCGACACGCCTCTAATGAAACCAATCATCCCGTCGAATCCGTTGCGCCCCCTCCTTTCATCAACAATTTTATTATAGCAGCGGTTGAGGAATCCCCAGCTAAATGCTTGACTCCGCAATGGAAATCCAACTAGCATTTTGGTTTGAGCGACTCACAAGACGATCTTCTCCGCTTTGATCCTGCCGATCTTAGCCCCGGCATCAGTTCGGTCGAAGAACTGCCGTCGAAGCTCTATTTTCGCATTGGCGAGGTTTCCAAACTTAGCGGCTTGAAACAGCACGTGCTGCGATATTGGGAGACCGAGTTTCCCGCCGTAGCGCCCAAGAAGATGGGCTCAAATCATCGTATGTACCGGCGCAAGGATGTCGAGTCGATTCTTGAAATCAAACACTTGCTCTATGAGAAGCGCTACACGATTGAAGGCGCACGCAAGCACCTCAGCGACAAGCCCAAAGCGGGTGCGAAAATGCCAAAGCGCGGTTCTGGCGGTGTAGTGAGTTCGCAACCAATGCCCAAACAGCAATCGAGTTTGTTCTTAACCGATGAGCCTGCTAAATCATCCGGGCCTGCTACCACTCGAATCCGCGCTGAACTTGAGGCAATCTTGAAACTCTTAAGCGATTAACTCAAAGAATGGCTGCGTGCGACCGATAAGATCTTTACGCACTAGCCATGATCCATTTGACCCGGCTAAACCACGAAGCTGTGCTTGTGAACTCGGACCTGATCGTTCTGGTTGAAGCCAATCCCGACACGGTGATTTCGCTGAGCACTGGAGAACGGTTACGAGTACTCGAAAGCATGCTCGAGGTGGCCTCGAAGGTGGTAGATTTTAAGCGCTTGATCCTGCGTGGACCTGAGTATTCTGGGGGGCTGGACGCGCATGGCTGAAGCGGCAGGCAAATTGAAGTTGGACTGGATGACGCTGGGCGGACTTATGCTGGCTGGTGGTGGGATTGTGGGTGGCCTGATTCTTGAGGGCGGAGAACTCAAGGACGTGGCTCAAGTCACGGCGGGTATTATCGTGCTGGGTGGAACGCTCGGGGCGGTTATGGTCAACACGCCGGGGCCGGTCTTGCGCGGGGCGCTAAGGCGGCTGAAGGAAGTCTTTTTCTTTCCAGAGACGCCGCTGGTCACTGTCGTGGACGAGATCATCTACTACGCCAATAAATCTCGAAAGACCGGGCTGGTTTCTCTAGAAGATGATTTAGCGAATGTCCGGGATCCATTTCTCAAGCGGGCCCTCAACATGGCTGTCGATGGCTCGGATCTCTCCGAGATGCGCTCTGCAATGGAGCTTCATATCGCGATTGAAGAACACCGCGCCGAAGCCGAAGCCAAAGTCTTTGAATCAGCCGGCGGCTATGCCCCAACCATTGGAATCATTGGTGCTGTTCTCGGGCTGATCCAGGTTATGAAACATCTCGATGACATCAAGGAAGTTGGGCACGGCATCGCCGTGGCCTTTGTCGCGACTGTTTATGGCGTGGCCATTGCCAACGTGCTCTTCCTCCCAGCGGCGAACAAGATCAAGGCCAGAATTGCCGCTGAGACCGAGCGAAGAGAGATGATTCTTGAAGGAGTAGTCGGCATCGTTGAGGGCTTAAATCCGAAATTAATCCTGCAGCGTCTTGAGGCCTACACTGCTGGCAAGAGCGGCAAGACGCCGCAAGGAGGCGGGCCGAGAGCCATGGCTGCTTAAGCAGGTGCTCCGCGCCTGAGCAATGTGAAAAAGAAGGACGCCGCTCCAATCCAATTCGTAATGGCAAGAAGAGTCAAGACGCACGCGCCTGAAAACCATGAGAGGTGGTTGATCTCTTATGCCGATTTCATTACCCTGCTTTTCGCCTTCTTTGTTGTCATGTTTGCCAGTTCTCATGCCGACAAGAAAAAAGCCAAAGAAGTCTCAGCATCGGTAAAAGAAGCCATCGAGCAGGGCAGTATGCCGAAGGTCCTGATGGAGTTGCTCGGACGTAGGCGCCCACCGGAGACCAACGACGTGAAGCCGTCCGGTGAAGCCTCTGCAACAGAAATCCAGAAGCAGGATCCGGCTATGGCTGCCTTGGCCGAACTGGTGCCTTCGCTCGAACAACTCACCGATTCGCTCAAGAACGAAATCCAAAGTGGAAAAGTCTCGATCAACATGGAGCCTCGTGGTTTGGTTGTGAGCTTGAAAGAAGCCGCCTTCTTTCCTCCGGCTGGGGATTCGATCGAGTCAGAGGCCTACCCGATCATCGGCAAGATCGCAGAGAGTGCCCGCAAACTTCCCAACAAGATTCTTCTCGAAGGCCACACCGATTCCACGCCAATCAACAATGGGCGATTTCGCTCGAACTGGGATCTGTCGGCCGCCCGTGCCATCGCGATGCTGAACGTCCTGAACGCGCGATTTGAAGTTGCAAGAGAGAGAATGTCTGTTTCCGGCTATGCAGACAATGTGCCGGTTTCAGATAACGAAACGGTTGAGGGAAGGAAGAAAAATCGGAGGGTTGACGTAGTTTTCCTGAACCAGTTCGGGGTGAAATCGCAGCCTGGCAGAAAGTAGGCTAGGCCTCGGCGGACATGCGCCGAAAGAGATTTCGTGCGGCCATTTGGCCTGCGGCCTTCTTGGTAACACCATGGCCTTGTTCACGCCACTCAGCACCAATCTGGGCTTCGAGTGTAAATACCTTCGAGTGCTCAGGGCCATCGGTCTTGATCGTTACATAAATTGGTTGGGCCATGCCCTTGGATTGCGCAAGTTCCTGCAGGCTAGCCTTAAAGTTGCGAAGCTCCGCCGCCTCGTCACGAGCAGTCTCGACGGTCATGAATACACGGTCGATCACACCTCGCGCAGGCTCCAGGCCCCCGTCCAGATAGACGGCTGCCAGGATGGCTTCGAGCGTGTCGGCAAGCAGCGCCCGTTTTTCCCGTCCTCCACTTAATTCTTCGCCCCGGCCCAATTGCAGGCATGGGCCAAGATTAATCGAACGTGCCACTTCGACGAGGTGGGCGGCGCTAACGATGCGTGCCTTATGAATGCTGAGTTGGCCTTCAGGGAGTTCCGGGTGAGACCGGAAGAGATGTTCGCTGACAAGCAACCCAAGAACAGAATCACCAAGAAATTCCAGTTGCTCATTGTGCTGGGCCATTTCCTCGCGACCCTGACGGCGCTCGCTGTTTAGGCTGCGATGAGAAAGGGCGCGAAGCGCCAGGGACTTATCGTTGAACTCATAACCGATCCGAGCTTCGATTTGAGCAATGCAGTCCAGGACTGGTTCTTCGCGCCTATCCATATCCATGACTAAAGTGGCTATTTGGCTGCCTTGGCGGCTTCAGCCTTCTGTTTTATGTTCTCGGCGATTGCCTTTACCTGTGGGTTGAGATTGGCAAGAGCGAGAACCTGATTGGCCGTGGCAATCGCTTCATCGTTCTTCTTGTCGTCGGCATAGGCAGTTGCCATGCGCGTGAGAAGGTTGGGATTTCCAGGCGTGGCCTCGAGACCCGACTTGTAGCTGGCCACTGCAACGCCATACTTTTTGCGGACGCCTGCCGCAAGGCCCAGGGCTTCATAAGCTTCCGATACCCAGCTCTTAAGCTGTGCTGCCCATTGATCGTCGGCGATGTCAGGGCGGATCTTTGGGGCAGTCTTCAGAAGTTCTAGAGCTGTGCCAGCCAGCTTGTCGGCCTTAGTGAGCTTTTCTTCTTTGTCGAAATCGAATTCCTTGGTGCGTCCAGCGAAGCCACGAGCGAGGATCAGCATGGTGCCATAACTTTTTGGGTCGGCTTCGAGGGTGCGTTCTCCGTAGATCACAGTCTTTTCCCAGTCCCCAATTTCTTCAGCAGAGGCGGTGGCGATAAACAGAGCAGTCGCCTTAAATTCCGTATCTGCAAATTTGGTGATCAGCGCGTCGGTGGCGGCAATGCGTGCGGCGGGCTCGGCTGCATTAAAAATCGCCATCACGGCTGTTTGTTCTTTTTCGCTTTTCAGCTTGGGTTGTTTGGTGTCAGTCGTTTGAGCAAGCAGTACTCCCGATATCAGGAATGCGCTTGCTAACCATTTGGTAAGTCGCATATTGTTCCTTTTACTTTATCAAGGCCGCGAGGGCCGGATTCCGTTCAAGCCGTCTTCGGCGGCCTTACGTGAGGCGGGGGATGCGCCTTTGGTAGCGATAGCGGCTTCAAAATGCTTTTTTGCCGCATCGTTATCCTGGGCGAGATCAAGCAGGCGTCCGGCAAATACATGAGCCCAGGCGGTGACCTGGGGTTCTGCGCCTTCGGAGATGGTTTTCTCAAAAAGGTCCACGGCAAGTTGGGGGTCTCGATTTAAGGCGGCAATGCGCGCCATGCCGTAGTAGGCGCGGCCCTTGAGCGGGCGAGAGTTCGTTTCTTCCAGAGCACGCCGAAACAGAACGCTTGCCTGTGTGTAATTTTTCTGCCCGTAAACGACTTCTGCATCTTCGAGCGTCTTTTCTGCAGGGCTCACTTCCACAATTGGCTGTGGTGCCACCTTGGCCTTGCGCTCCCGTGGGGCCGAGGCGAAACTTACTGCATCGAGCCGGGCCGTTTCCTTCTTGAGATCAATTCCTTTCACTAGAATCGGCAGGTAAAACCGCATCGACTGCTCCTGCTTCTCGTAATCGGCCATGGCTTCAGCAAAATACGGCGTGAGGATGAAGCCATCTTTGAGCGCCAGATCGACAGCGGCCTGACGCTGGCGGGAAGGCAGCATCCGCGCATCGATCGCTCTCACGAGGCAGGCAACGCTAAGAGATAGAAAGTCCTTCTTATATTGCTCGTCGAGCGCAGGTGCGCCCTGCGCAAAATCGATCAGGCTTCCCTTAGCTTCGATATCGGCAATGTGACGCATAGCTATTGGTTCAATCTGAAAGCGCATGTAGGCGGTCTTGATGTATTCAATCTGTGGCTCGGGTGAAGAGGTCAGAACAATGAAGAGGTCGTTGCCGTAGCTGCGCATGTGAATCTGATTCGGGGCAGCCAAAACATCGAGATAGACGTAGAAGTTGCCCTTGACGCCATTGTTGCGGGGGTTACGTAGGTAGCCATCGATTTGCTGCAGGGCAAGCGTAACCGGTGCATGGTAGGGCTGGAGGCTACGATCAAGCGCAGCCTGATTGCTAGCCATCAATTCGCCGAGCTTTGTCTCGCGGTAGAAGCGAGTCAGAATCTTTTCAAATCCGTCGAGTTCCTGCACGTCCGGTGGCAGGTCGGACAGCCGCATGCGATAACGAAAGTCAGGGCCGTCCTCGGCATTGTAAAGTTCCAGACAGAGGGCGAAGGAGATGTACTGGCTCAGATCTCTAGTTGGGTCTGATTTGCGATGGGACGCGTAAAATTCTTTGAGTTGATCGAGCACTTTGGGCTTGGCCGATTCCGCCCATTGACGAATCTGGGCGCGGATGGGCGAATTGGCATTACTCGCCAGATCAGCGTCGTAGCCAGCCGCATTGATCGCTGCCATAGTTACGAACAGGCTGGGGTTGACCTCCATCGAGGACTGTTGAGCGAAGCTGGTAAAAACCGAAAAAAGAAATGGAAGAAGCAGACGTTTCAAACTTAAAGTTTACCTCTCTGGCAGAATGGACAAAGCAATGTCGCGCGTATTGATGATTTCAAGCGAAGCCGCCCCTTTCGCCAAAACTGGGGGGCTGGCAGATGTTTTGGGTGCTTTGCCACCTGAACTGAACGCACTGGGAGATGAGTGTGCCGTCGTTTTGCCTCGCTATGGGTCAATAGACGTCTCTGCCACCGAGAAGGTTTACTCTGGTTTGCGAGTTTATCTGGGCGGCGGCTTCTACGAATGCGACATCTACAAGAAAGTTGTCAGAGGGACACAATTCTTCTTCGTCGAACACCTGGGGCTCTACGGCCGTGACGGGTTCTATGGGGACAAATTCGGCGACTACGCAGATAATCACATCCGCTTTGCGCTCCTGTGCAGCGCTGCTCTGGGCATTGCCCGGTACCTATTTCCCACACAGATCTTCCATTGCCATGATTGGCAGGCTGGTCTTCTCCCTCTCTTTCTAAAAAATTTCGTTACCGGTGACCCAGCCTTTTACGGGGCAAAAACAGTCTTCACGATTCACAATCTGGGCTACCAGGGCTTGATGCCTCGAAGCAAACTCTGGGAGGCCGGGATTGAGGATCGCTTCTTCCGAAGCGATTTGATTGAATTCAACGGTGCGGCGAGCCTTCTGAAATCCGGTATCGTTTTTGCCGATGCACTCACAACGGTGAGCCCAAGATACGCCGAAGAGATTCAGACACCTGAGTTAGGCTTCGGCATGGATGGCTTGCTACGGGCGCGGCGAAGTGTCCTCAGGGGACTGTTGAACGGCTGTGACTACGAAGAATGGGATCCCCGAACCGACCCTAACATCGCTGTCAATTATGACACCACCAACCTGGGCGGCAAACTTGCCTGCAAGCAGAGCCTGCTCGATGAGTTTGGAATGGGCCGGCGGATTTCCCGGCCATTGATTGGCATTGTGTCGCGTCTGGCTTACCAGAAGGGTTTCGACCTCGTTGGCAGCGTACTCGATGAAATGCTGGGTTGGCGCGATGCCACCTTGGTCGTTTTGGGGTCTGGCGACAAAGATACCGAGAACCTCTTCGCAGGATACGCTCAAAAGTATCCGGATCGAATGGTCTTCTGGCATGGTTTCAACAACAAGATGGCTCATCGAATCGAGGCTGGTTCTGACCTCTTTCTGATGCCTTCGCGCTACGAGCCCTGTGGTCTCAACCAGATGTATAGTCTGCGTTACGGCACTTTACCGGTAGTACGCGCCACAGGGGGGCTCGATGATACGATTGATGTAGAGACGGGATTCAAGTTCTGGCGTTTTGATAGCTGGGATTTGGCTGAATGCCTGCGTCATGCGCTCGCCGTTTACGCCGACTCTCCCCGCTTTCAACAGATGCAAAAAGTTGCCATGGGAAGGGATTATTCCTGGGCACAATCAGCGCGTGGTTATTCTGCGTTGTATCAAGAATTATTGAGCCGCTCGTAAAAAAAAAGAGGTTTGCGACTTTCCCGCGCGAATCGCATCAAAATGCATGGAGATTGAAAATGGCTGGAGCAAACACACTCACTTTTACAGATTCGGCTTGGGATACTGAGGTACTGAACTCAGACCTACCCGTCCTCGTGGATTTTTGGGCAGAATGGTGCGGCCCTTGCCGCATGATTGCCCCCACAGTTGACGCTTTTGCCGACGAATACACCGGCAAACTCAAGGTCGGTAAATTGAACGTCGATGACAACGGTGGATCTGCCTCGCGTTACAACGTGCGGGGGATTCCAACCCTTCTTTTGTTTAAGGAAGGCAAAGTTGTCGAGCAGCGAGTCGGCGCAGTATCTAAGGCAGACCTCGTCAAGATGGTCGAAGCTCACGTCGGCTAACCACAACATAAATTTAGAAATCGAACAGAGGCGGCTCCGGCTGCCTCTGTCTATTTCCACCCAACCTGAATCTCGCAGAAACGCCACTTTGCCAAACAAAGCCCAAATTGCATTTAACGATTCTTTACATGTCCTTTGCATCAGAATTGCGACTTGATCGCGTCTGCAGTGTTTTGGGTAGAAGAAATCAAATGCATTCGCTCACGCCAACCAATCCCCATACTCTACCTGCCATCGTCGATCGAGTGCACCAACAAACATGCGCAATATCTTCATCTTCCTATCTCTGATAGCCGGCCTCTACGGTCAGTTCGTTCCCAACCAGTACATTGTTGAGCTGAAGGAAGAAAGCCAGGAGCGGCCCGCCGAGCGGCGGACCAGGGCGAAGGCGCGGCAGCAGCGTGTGGAAAGCGCCTTGGGTGCACGAGGCTTCAAAGTGATGGGGCGTACAGAGAATGTTGCCAACGCTTTGATGGTGGAAGCGCCAGAGGATAGTGGCGATGCCCGGACTCTGGTTGGGCAGTTGGCAGACGTATCAAGGGTGCATAAGGTAAGGCTCTTCCACAAGACTCTCGACCGCGCAGCACAGGTGCATGCCGTTACGGCGGCCTGGGAGAAACTGGGAATCGCCAATGCCGGGAAGGGAATCAAGATCGGAATCCTCGACAGCGGCATTGAGTTGACTCACAAGGGCTTTGCCGATTCCGGCTATGATTCGCTCAGCGGATTTCCGAAGGTAGGCGACGAGCGAGACCTCGTCCATACGAACAAGAAAGTGATTGTCGCGCGCTCCTATTCCACGTTGTTTGCTCGAAGCGATCCGGAGTTGACCGTGCTTGATCGCAGTGGTCACGGTACTGCGGTGGCCATGTGCGCTGCAGGTACTCAGCATGAATCACCGATGGGGACGATATCTGGAATGGCCCCTGCCGCATATCTTGGTGTCTACAAAATATTTGGCTCCCCCGGTATTAACAACAGCACCACAGACGCAGCGATTTTAAAAGCGATCGATGACGCTGTCGCCGACGATATGGATGTGATCAATCTCAGCTTTGGTTCGATGCTGGCTTCGCGGCCTGAGAATGACATCATCGTCAAGGCACTCGAGCGCGCCGAAGCTGCCGGTGTGATCGCAGTTGTCGCTGCGGGCAACGATGGCCCTGGCCTGGCGACTCTCGGTTCACCTGCCTCGGCCCCTACGGCTTTGACGGTTGGTGCCAACGAGAACGGGAGGCTCTTTGCCTCTGCCGTAGTGTTGGATGGAGACGCTGCGTTCTTGGCCAAGGTTGGATCCACTACCTCTGCTAGCGGCGCGGTAGTGGGGAAGATGGTTTCCGTGCAAAGCCTGGATCCAGGCGAGCTGGTCTGTAACTCATTACCCCCTGATAGTCTTACTGGAAAAATTGTTCTGATCCAACGAGGCACTTGCCTATTTGAGACGAAACTTATCTTCGCTGCTCGCGCCGGTGCTATTGCCGCAGTGATCTATTCCGATGAAGCCCGGGCTGGAGACTTCATCTCCTTCGGTGCCGGCACTGCCACTTTACCTTCTGTCTTCATAATGTTTGCCGATGGAGTGAAGCTGCGCGAGAAGTTGCAGAATTCAGCTGGCCTCGATGTCACCCTTGAGTTGGGCCTGAAGGCTCGTGATGCCAACCCGAATCGTCTGGCGGATTTCTCCTCGAGTGGCCCGGTTTCCGGTGTACCCTTCAAGCCCGACTTGCTCGCCGTTGGCACCAACGTCTACACCGCAGCCCAGACCAGCTACGTGAACGGTGAAATCTATTCGACAAACGGCTATGCGCTGATTGATGGCACAAGCTTTTCTTCGCCAATAACCGCCGGCTTGGCTGCGGTTCTGAAGGCGGCCCGGCCTGGATTGAAGCCGGCCCACTATCGGTCTATGCTCGTAAATAGTGCTCGTCCCCTGTCCGATCAACCGCAACTGACGCTGACTCAAACTGGTGCGGGCCTCGCCGATCTGAGCAGATCACTCGATGCTCCCCTCCGATTCAATCCGGTAAGCGTTTCATTCGTAAAGAATGAGCAATCCATCGAGGTGAGCAACCTGAACTCGACAACCGCTTCCTACCTTGTATCGGTTGAGCCAAAGTCAGGCAAGGCACCAGTGCTTTCAACCACGCAGCTCGATATTAAATCCGGTGCTACCGCAAAGTTGAACCTGCAACTCGACCTTGCTTCCCTTGACGCTGGAGCTTACTCTGGTCTCGTGTTGTTGCAGGCAGAAGGCGGCCCAGTCATGCGGGTCCCATACTGGTTTGGCAAAGCGAATGCTGCAGCACCAGTATCAATCCAGGATCTCCTCACTTCTGCTTCAGCCCGCTCTGGCACCGTTCAGCAGGACTTGTTGTTCTTCCGAGTCCTCGATGCCAATGGTCTCTCGATCGAAACCAAGCCCGCAGCACGAGTGGTGAGCGGTACCGCCACGCTCAGAGAAGTGCAGAACCGTGACTTTGATGTTGCCGGTGCCTTTGGAATAGAAATCTTGCTTGGCCTCGGCCAAAACGTGATTGAGGTGGATGCCGGTAATGGACTAACGAAGCGGTACAGCTTTCAAGGCCGCTAAAGCGTCCAGGAAGCTTCGCTCAGCTTACGCCAGCTATCCTGCAAATCCTCCGGGTGCACACGCGTCTCACCCACAACCGTCATGAAGTTTGCATCCCCATTCCAGCGCGGAAGTACGTGCAAGTGAATGTGACCGGCAATCCCGGCACCAGCAACTGCTCCGATGTTGAAACCTAGATTGAGCCCGTCGCAATTGTAAACCGATCGAATATTTCGTTCGGCCAAACGCGCATAACGCATCAGTTCAATCCACTCCAGCTCAGGCAGGTCTTCGATTCGCGAAATATGCCGAAACGGGGCAATCATCATGTGCCCATTGGTGTAGGGATAGAGGTTGAGCAGGCCGTAGCAGGCCTCACCTCGAAATAGAATCAGATTCGAGGCATCTTGATTGGCCTGAGCCTTAACGCAAAAAATGCAGGCTGTTTTGGGGCCGTCTTCTTTGCTTACGTAGCGGTAACGCCAGGGGCTCCAGAGATGGTCCAAGAAAGTTTCCCCTACAAAGCAGGTGGAGCCGTGACTACGGGAGGCTTCAGGTCATCGCCATTGACGAGATCTTTCAATTCCTTTGAGGGCTTGAAATACGGAATACGCTTGGAAGGCACTTCAACACGAGCGCCAGTCTTGGGGTTGCGCCCGATGCGGGATTGCCGCTGCCGGGTTCGGAAGCTGCCAAAGCCTCGGATCTCAATTTTCTCGCCAGCTTTCAAACTGCGTACTACGCTGTCAAAAATGGCTTCGACGATGGTCTCGGAATCTTTCCGGGTCATCTCGACAACTTTTGAGACTTCTTCAATCAATTCGGCCTTTGTCATTGGCGTCTAGCTTTCCTCCCCATTCGTTTGCTGCGAAGCACCCTGTTGCGCCTCGGCTTCAGACTCGAAGCCCTGACTTGCGGCTTCAGCCTGCTGTTGATAACCCTTCAGTCGTGTGCGATCTTTTTCCTCGTCCACGGCCTTCAGGCTCAAACCGATTTTCTTATCGGTTTCATTCATCCGGATAATCTTAAATTCCTGCTCAGAACCGACCGGTAGTGAAGCCGATGCGGGTTCCGTTCCCCGGCCTTTAGCTTCAGCACCGGGAATCTCTGAATTGTGGCACAATCCTTCCACCCCGGGGGCGAGTTCCACAAAGACCCCAAAATTCGCGACCCGCACAACCTTGCCGGTAACGAGTTCATTCACCATGTGCGAATTGAAAAAGGTTTCCCACGAATCGGGTTCCAGTTGTTTAATTCCCAGGCTCAGGCGCCGGTGCCCGCTGTCAATTTGCAGGATTGCCGCCTGAACCATTTGGCCCTTCTTGAGCAACTCCGATGGGTGCTTGACGTGTTTGGTCCACGACATATCGCTCACGTGAACCAACCCATCGATGCCTTCTTCGATTTCTATAAAAGCACCGAAGTCCGTAAGTTTGCGCACGCGGCCTTCAACCACACTGCCAATGCTGTAGCGCTCGACGAGCGTCGTCCACGGGTCAGCTTCCAGTTGCTTTAACCCAAGCGATACGCGCTTGTCTTGCGGGCGGATGTCGAGCACAATTGCTTCCACTGTATCGCCTGGCTTGACCACTTTGCCGGGGTGCTTCATCCGCCGGCTCCAGGTCATCTCGGAGATATGTATCAATCCCTCGACCCCTGCTTCGATTTCGATGAAGGCCCCGTAATCGGTAACGCTCACGACGCGACCGCTGACATGCGAGCCGATTACATAGCGCTCCACTGCCGTTTCCCACGGGTCAGCAAACAACTGCTTCATCCCGAGCGAGATGCGGCCTTTGTCGCGATCAAATTTCAAAACGCGAACGGTGACAGCTTGTCCACTTGCCACCACATCCGACGGATGGTTGACGCGGCCATAGCTCATATCGCTGATATGCAGCAGGCCATCAATGCCCCCAAGGTCAACAAACGCACCGTAGTCGGTCAGGTTCTTGACGGTGCCTTCGAGTACGGCACCTTCAAAAATGTTCTCAATTGCTGCGCTGCGCTTGGCAACAACTTCTTCTTCAATTGCAGCACGACGCGACACTACAACATTGCCTTTGTGACGATTCAGCTTGAGAATTCGTACAGGAATATCCGTGCCAACAAAAGGATCGAGATTATGCGTTGGGCGCAAATCGATCTGGCTTGCCGGCATGAAGGCACGCACACCCACATCCACGCTCAAACCACCTTTGACCTTGGCCAGCACATGGCCACTAATCAGGAAGCCTTCGTTCATGGCCTGCTCGAGGCTATCCCAGTGACGGATACGTCGAACCTTTTCATGGGAAAGGTAAAGGAAACCTTCAGGGCTGGTACCGGGACGATCAATTACGACTTCGACTTGTTCCCCGGGCTGAATCTCTTGCAGGAAGTGGTCGCGCGGAACAAATCCTTCGGTCTTCTGTCCGATGTCTACAATGACATCGCGATCGCCTACGCTGATCACATGACCGATCAGGACTTCGTCATCGCTGGACGTGTCCATTTGGCCATAGTCGGCCAGCATTTGCTCGTAGTTTTCTTCCGCGCTAGCTGCATCGGCAGCTTCATCGGCTGATTCTACGGGCGCACCGGGCATTCCGTGTTCATGCTCTTCGGAATGTTCCGGAGCATTGTGTTGTGGTTCGAGCGGTGCCTTGGGCATCCGCTCATCGGGCAAGCTGGCCATTGCCAAATCTCCATTGCAGTACTGTGGCTTCGCTGATCATGCATACAGGCGGAACGGGAAGCGGCCAGCAACGAGGCGGGGCCACGCACTTTTCTAGTGGCTTCAGACCACGCTGGCGTCCATTGAGTTCATATTCCCCTCAAGACCCCAGCCGCGATGTGATCGCTTTGTAACAGATTCCCGACAACCTGTTGAAACTACAGTATTTTAGGAATATAGCGGACAGAAGCCCCGGTGTCAATCATGCCATCGTAGACAGGATGCGATGGGAGTTCCTTTTGCCAGGGCGAGAACTCGGTTTCGAGCGAAGAAAATGATTCACTTCGTTGAGGCTGGCGAAGTATCCAACGAAGCCGTCGAAGCCTCTTTTCGGTGACACCCTCGTCTGCGAAAAGTCGCGCGGCTCAAACAACCCTTGATCCCCAATGATCGCCGTGCCCATGGGCCGATACTCGTGAGTGCCAGAACAAAACAAAAGTGGCTTTTGATGCCATAGCGCGAAGCCCATCTCTTGATAGTATATGGATCAGCAATGAATAGACGAGACCTTTTGATGACCAGTGCGGCCGCAGCCGCCAGCTTGGTTCTGAACGCCCAGACTGCCCCAAAGCCGCGCCCCGGAAGATTAAAGCAAGGTGTTTGCGGGGGGGTGCTCGGCCGCGGCTACGACCTTGAGCAGCGCTGCAAAATAGCCGCTGAACTCGGTGCCCTTGGCCACGACCTGGTCGGCCAAAAAGATTTTCCGATCCTCAAAAAATATGGCATTACTCCAACCATGCTTCCCGGCATCGGCACCTTGATGCACAACTCGACAGACCTCTCCCGTCACGATGAGCTTGACAAGATGGCCACTGAGGTAATCAAGTCAGCGGCAGAACTGAAAGCTCCAAACGCGATCCTGCTGAGCGGAAACAAATGGGGCCAAAGCATCGAGAAGTGTCTCGACAACAACGAAAAATTTATCAGGCGCATCATCAAGCGTGCTGAAGATGCAGGCGTCACACTCTGCATGGAATTGTTAAACAGCAAGGTCAATCATCCCGACTACGCCTGTGATCACACCACCTACGGTGTCGAGCTGTGCAAGCGGATTGGCTCCCCACGCTTCAAGCTACTTTTCGACATTTATCACATGCAGATCATGGAAGGCGACATCATCCGCACGATCGAACAGAACTTCCAGTACATTGGGCATTTTCATACGGCAGGCAATCCGGGACGCTATGAATTTGATCTTCAAACTCAGGAGATGAACTACGCTCCCATCTGCAAGAAGATTGCCGATCTGGGCTATCAGGGATGGATCAGTCACGAGTACAGCCCTCGCCCAGGAAATCCAGACCCGGTCAAGACTCTGGACGCCATGCTGAAAATCTGCGAAGTCTAAGCCCAATAAAATACTTGTTCGTCTGATCGATCTTTGGGCAGTTTGCAACGATCTGGACAAGCACTAGGAAAGCTTGAGACAGGCAAGATCACGAACTAAGCGTATTTTGCCCAGAGCTGAATTCGGTTGGCCACTTCCAGCCCCTGCCGTAGAAATTCGTTCGCGATCGTTTCTGGCTTTTCGTGGTCAATCGCGTAGATCGAACTGATCACAGCGACTTGGATGAATTTGTTGGCCATGTAAGGGATCACTGGAATTTTGTCGCCTGTCATTTCGTTTTCGGTTTCCCCCGTCTGAACGATAGCTTGCATAACGCATTGAGCGGGGCTCCCAGAAGGAAGGCGTTCCGCCATTAGCGTCGCTTGTTTGCGATTCTCCTCCGTTGGTTGTGCGATCCAGGCCTCAGCATGACCAAGTGCCTTGATTTCGGCAGCGTCGGACTTAGGCAGTGAAGCCTTCCGGGCACAGAACCAGGCCCACCAAATTCCTTCACGCGGAGTAATTGCGTGGCTGAGATATGCAATCGCATCGGTCCAGAGGTGATTCTCAATCAACAAATCCGCATATTGCCGGGCATTCTGCGCCATGGCCAGATAGTCTTTGCCTGGGAGCTTGATTTGCGCCTGTTGGCTAATCTCGGTTGCGTTCTTGGCTCTCATAATCATCAGTTCTGAAGGATCATTACCGCATTCATCTTGATTCCCGCTGGCCCAATCACGATCTTGGATCCAGAGGCTTCAATCGTGATGGTTGTCGGGTCCATGGTGATCTTTGACGCCCCACACTCCATTTTGATCTCTTGTGCGGCTTTCTCGTAGATCTTGCCGGCGCTGGCCTCCAAGCTGTTGTTACCAACGGAAACGGTGATTTTGCGATCGCCTTTTTCGATCTTGGTGATCTGGTCCTTCTTCTGGACCGTAACGGTGTGCTGCTCTTCGATCAACTCGTCGAAATCTTTTTGAGCGTGAAGATAAACCTGCTCTTGACCCTTCTTGTCCTCAAAGCGGAATTCATTGAAGTCAGCAGACCCTCCACCCGGACTGGATCTCGATTTAAAGCCCGACTGCGTCTTGTTGTCCGGCAACCCGTACGGCGGCATCTGCTGGTCGTTATAGACCCGCCCGGTGATGATTGGGCGGTCCGGGTCGCCTTCGAGGAAACTGACAATCACTTCCTGGCCAATACGCGGAATGGAAATCTGTCCCCAGTTTGCGCCCGCCATCGTGTTCGAAATCCGAATCCAATGGGAAGAGTTGTCATCTCTTTTGTTCTTGCGATCCCAATGAAATTGTACTTTCACTCTGCCGTATTTGTCGCAATGGATCTCGTTGCCTGCGGGTCCACATACAATCGCGGTCTGTACCCCGTGAATCATCGGCTTGGGATGAATGCGAGCCGGTCGATAAGGCACCTTCATCGGGATTGCCGACAAGCTAAGCCGTGCAGTGCTGTTCTTACCTCCTGGTCCGTCGTCCATCACGCTCTGCCTGCACTCGATGCTGCTGCTAAGGACGATGTAAGCAGTGTTCACCTGTGCATCGAAATGGTCTTGAACCTCGAAGCGAAAGCCCGGCAACAGAGTAGTTGAAATCGTGTCCAACTGTATGATTCTGAGGTTGGACTCTTGCTCCTCCAGCCGAAGCCTCGCATACCGTTCACCATCGCCTTTTGTCGTATATAAGCCAGGGTAATCGTAAATTTCAGCCATTCGCTTCCCTGACGTAGATGCCAACAAATTAACGGCACTTTTCTCGAAGTTGAAATCCTGAAAGGTCATCTTGCCTGTGTGGATCGCGACCGATTGTTCCAGGTTGTCGATCACGCCGCCATTTACTCCAGACACCGTCCCTTTCCCGTAAGGAAATTTGTACAGGTGTGGACTGTTCTGGGTTGCCGAGTTGGTGTCGGCAAACACCAACTGGTGGCGTTGCTCGGTATGTTCAAACCAGTAGAAAATCCCCTCTTCTGCAAGTAGCCTGGAGATGAAATTAAAGCTTGTCTCTCGGTACTGAACCGTGAATTCTCTTACCGGAGGTTTAGACTGTACCTTAAATTCAAAATTGGTGACCCCGTGCTCACTGAGCACTTCTTTGACGATGTCAACCGCTGATTTGTTGAGAAAATGACGGCAGTCAGTCTCCAGATTGAGAAACCATAGTGCGGGAACTACGGTAGCTTCCCAGAAGTAGACAGGTTTAAGTTCTGCTTCGACGCCGAGAAGTTTAGTTCTCTGGATAAGCCCATGAATGATTCGGTCGGGAATACCATCCCGCCGCACTTTGATTACGATTGGCTTCCGAAGTAAGTCTTCGTCGTCGATGGACTTGTCATAGGTAGCCATGACCACCCGGTAGTCGTACGTATTGGAAACAAACTCGCTCCCGTCGAGGGTCATCAAGGCGAATTTGTCCTTCCCCAGATGGGGAATGAGCACTTCATAAGGGAATTTTTCTTGCTTGATTGGCATGGCGTCGAACCTACAGTCTATATACATAGCGCCACCTGTGGGGCAAATGGGTCAACCCGTCTAACGAATAGCGATTCGGACCGGATTTGCCTCAATCCCGGAAACGCGCGGCAATTTGCATTTGGAACTGCATTCCACTAGTGGCTAACCTATAG
The DNA here is from genome assembly GCA_046590555.1 of Bryobacter sp. Lineage (GTDB taxonomy): Bacteria > Acidobacteriota > Terriglobia > Bryobacterales > Bryobacteraceae > Bryobacter. The sequence goes on from JBKJUN010000058.1 coordinate 19,030, forward strand.
TTCGTGATCCGAATTTCTCAGTGCACGCTGTTTCTATACTTTTTGACCCTACTCTCAGCTCAGACCTTCACAGCTAGGCTGGCCGGAACAGTGCTTGATCCTGCCGGTGCACCGGTGGCTGGTGCCAAGGTTGTCTCAACTCAGGTGGAAACAAACGCCACCAAGTCCTCAACGACTGATGCCACAGGTGTTTATTCAATTCCAATCCTGCCTCCAGGGCTTTACGAGGTATCGGTAACCGCCGCAGGCTTCCAGAAGAAAGTACAGAAACAAGTCTCGCTTGGGATCAATCAATCGGCTGCGCTTGATTTTGGCCTTTCGCTGTCAAGCGTGGCTACCGAAATCCAGGTCACCGAAGAAGCACCCGTCCTGCAAACGGAGGCGGGTAACGTCGGCACCACAATCAGTTCTCAAACCATTGATGAGTTGCCACTCATCCAGCGCGACGTTATGGCTGTAGTGAGGCTGGCACCCGGCGTAATCGCCAAAGGTCAAGTGGGCGATGCGCGCGGGGGCAGGGGAGTCTTTAATTCCAACTTCTCCGTCGGTGGCGGCAGAACCTCAACCAACGAAGTGCTCCTCGATGGAGCGGTCAATACAATTGGCGATTTCAATGGCGTCGCATTCAGCCCGCCTCCAGACGCAGTGCAGGAGTTTCGCGTCGAGACTAATAGCTTTTCCGCAGAATTCGGCCGCACCGGCGGAGGTGCTGTCAACATCGTTACCAAAAGCGGCGGCAACAAGTATCACGGCACAGCTTACTACTACCACCAGAACGACTTCCTCAACGCCAACAGCTTCGTCAACAATCGCTTCGGCACACTGCGGCCTGTCCTGCGAAGGCACCAATACGGCGGCACTGTCGGCGGCCCTGTTTCTATTCCTGGCCTCTATCGCGGCAAGAACAAGACCTTCTTCTTCACCGCTTTTGAAGGTCGCAGAGAAAAGGATCCCGTACGGAGTGTCACCAGCGTACCGACTCCGCTGGAACGCAATGGCGACTTTTCGGAAACTCGTTTTCTTGGCCCCGCAGGCGGACAGTTGATTCAGATCTACGATCCCAATACCAGTCGCATCGCTAGCGGAGTCCGGTCGCGCGATCCATTTCCTGGCAATGTAATTCCACGCGATCGCTTCAACCCGGTGGCCTTAAAGATGCTGGAAGAGTATCCAGACGCCAACCGCACAGGCAGCTCCATCACGGGTCGCCAAAACTACTTGTTCGCTGGCAATCGCGGCTATTCGCGAGATCTCTTCACCACGCGTATTGACCACATCTTCAATGACCGGCACCGCCTTTTCGGTCGCTTCTCGCAACAGAAGTCACTAGACACACAGCCGAGCGTCAAGGTGCGCTTTACTAACTCCAATAACACTAAGGACAGCTTCTACAACTCGGGTTTCGACGACACCTACCAGATCACTCCTTACCTCTTTAACGTCTTCCGCTACATGTACGTGCGCTACCGGGCCAACCTGGTTTCGAACACTCTCGGCTTTGATCCCACGACACTCGGCCTGCCTAACTACATTCGAGATTCGGCCAACGTCTTGATTTATCCGAACGTCTCGGTAGGCAGTGGAATCCCAGACCTCGGCGGCACCGCCTTCAACAACCAACCCCGCGACACACAAGGGCTGCAGAACAACCTCGTTTGGGTGCGTGGTAAACACACACTCAAAATGGGTGGTGAATATCGCCTCTATCGCTTCTACCCATTTCAGGTCGCCAACCCAACCGGAGCGTACAACTTCAACCAGTTCTACACATCGAACGATCAAATCGGTACTGCCCGTCCTGAGCAAGGCCTTGGCCTTGCCAGCTTCCTCTTGGGCTTCGGTGCCTACACCTATGAAAAAGTTGAGCCACTAAGCGCCTTCCAACACTACATGGGCAGCTACTTTCAAGACGACTGGAAAGTATCGTCTCGCCTGACTCTAAACCTCGGCGTCCGCTGGGAAGCCGAAACAGGGACAGGCGAGGCTCATGACCGTCTTACCTATTTCAACCCTCAGGCTGATAATGGCACTGGCTTCAAAGGAGCACTCGAGTTCACCGGAGGCAAGAATCCGCGCACGATTCGAAAGACCAACTGGAAGAACTTAGGCCCACGCTTGGGCTTCGCCTATCGGGTCACCAACAAGACCGCCGTGCGCGGCGGATTCGGTATCTTTTATTTGCCCATAGGCCTTGAAACCGCAATTGTCACCACGCCCTTCAACTTCAACGTAATCGCCGATGTCTTCAATCCGGATTACTCACCGAAGACGACCCTGAGCAATCCATTCCCTGGAGGGATCGTGCGCCCCAATTCGACAAGCCGTGTCGACGACGGAACCTTTCGTCTGGGCAATAACGCCAATCTAGTCCTGCGCGATCAGCCCAATAGTTATGTGCAGCAATGGAATGTCGCAGTGGGTCAACAACTAGGCAAGACCACTGCCATTGATGTAACCTACTTTGGCAGCCGTGGCGTCCGCCTGCCTACCAATAGCCTCGAGCTAAATCAGATCGACCCCAAGAATCTGGCCAGCGGCGGAGCCTACCTCAACGAACAGGTGCCCAATCCCTTCTTCGGCAAAGGCCTTCCAGGTTTGCTCGCGTTGCAGCGCATCCCGCGCTTGCAACTGCTAAAGCCTTATCCTCAGTTCGCTTCACCCACCACGGCCAATGCCTACGGTGGCAGCTTGATCTACTTCCGCCCGCCCGTAGGCGATAGTATTTACCACGCTGTCACATTTAAGATGGATCGCAAGTTCTCGCGTGGCTTCTCGCTGGGCGCACACTACACCATCTCAAAAGTGCTCGAAACCGGTGGCGGCGGCAACGGCATCGCCTTCCTCGATCCGGCAGGCATTCGCGATACCTACAACGTGAGGCTTGAACGATCAGTTGGCTCATTCGACGTACCTCAACGTGCCGTTATCACTTTCTCAACGCAATTGCCCTTCGGTCGGGGCAAGAAGTATTTGAACAAGAACAAGCTAGTGAATCGCTTGGCCGGCAACTGGCAGTTCTTCTCCAACACAACATTACAGGCAGGTCTGCCAATCAACGTGGGTGGGCCTGATCTGTCCCGCATTGCCGGTGCTAACCCTTCGCGCGCCTCAATAGTTCCTGGTGTCGAAGCCGCCTATCCTCTGTCGCAGTCAATTGCAAACAGTCGCGACTGGTCCAACGCCTGCGGCTGCACCAAGCCCTGGTTTAACCCAGCCGCCTTCCGCACCACACCAGAGTTCCAAATTCCGGATGGTCCACGCTTCTTGCCAAGCATCCGTGAAGGTTGGCTGCGGGCCACCGACGTGAATCTGCAGAAGTCTGTCTTCCTAAATGAGAAGATCCGCATGTCCCTACAACTGCGGGCTTTCAATGTCTTGAATCAGGTCTCCTTCGGCGGGCCGAGCGTCATTACGGTAGGGCAGGCCAACTTCGGGAGTGCTGGTGGTGTAGTTGATAATTCTCGCCGCGTCGAGGTCGGAGCAAAAATCTACTTCTAGGCGGGCTAAGATCGAAGCATGCCCAGATTCGTTTTAGCGATTAGTTTTGCCCTCGGCCTATTCGGTCAATCCGCGCTCCCTCCAGGACTAGAGCGTGGTGTGACTGTTGAAGGAATCACCGAATACAAAGTCACCGGAAATGGTTTAAGGGTTCTTCTTTTCCCAGATCCGTCCAAGAACAAATTCACTGTCAACATCACTTATCTCGTCGGTTCGCGCCATGAGAACTACGGCGAAACCGGTATGGCCCATCTGCTGGAGCACCTTGTTTTCAAAGGCACGCCAAAGCACGGCAACATCACGAAAGAACTCACCGACCACGGCTGCTTTCCCAACGGAACCACCAGTTGGGACCGAACCAATTACTTCGAAACCTGCAGCGCATCTGAAGAAAACCTACGCTGGGCACTAGATCTAGAATCAGACCGGATGGTCAATTCCTTCATTGCGAGAAAAGACCTGGATAGTGAAATGACTGTCGTTCGTAACGAGTTTGAGAGCGGTGAGAACAGTCCCATCCGCATCATGTTTCAGCGCACGCTGGCCACGATGTTTGAATGGCACAACTACGGCAAGACTACGATTGGCGCTCGCAGCGATATCGAGGGAGTGAATATTGATCGGCTCCAGGCCTTTTACCGGCGCTTCTACCAGCCCGATAATGCTGTACTGACGATCACCGGCAAATTCGACGAAGCCAGGACTCTTGCGATGGTGATGGAGCTCTTCGCTTCGATCCCCAAGCCATCGCGCACCCTCCAGCCTACTTACACGGAAGAGCCAGTCCAGGACGGCGAAAGATTGGTGACTGTCCGCCGTGTTGGCGGAATCCAGGTCTTGATGGCCGGTTATCACATCCCTGCGGGCACTCATCCTGATATCGGCGCACTAAATCTCCTGGATGCAGTTTTGAGCGATGATGCAACGGGAAGAATCTATAAGCGCCTTGTGGAGACGAAGAAGGCAACCCAAAACTTCACGCAGACTTTTGAGCTTACCGAGCCTGGCGCAATGTTGAATGGAGTCATCCTGTCCAAAACGGACAATGTCGAAGAAGTTAAAAAGATCCTGCTTGATACCGTTGAGGGCTTTGCAAAAGAACCGGTAACTAAACTGGAAGTGGATCAAGCCAAACAGGCGCTGCGCAAGAATTACGAGATCGGGTTCAACAACGCAGAAC
>JBKJUN010000079.1:0-2452 GCA_046590555.1 Bryobacter sp.
TCCACCGCTGGCCCTGGTATTTCGCTCATGAACGAGTTGCTTGGCCTGGCCTACTATGCCGAGATCCCGGTTGTCGTGGTTGATGTACAGCGTGTCGGCCCTTCCACCGGCATGCCAACGCGCACGCAGCAGGGCGACATTCTCGAGTGCGCCTATGCCTCCCACGGCGACACCAAACATATCCTCTTATTCCCTGCCGATCCCAATGAATGTTTCCATATGGCGATTCAGTCGTTTGATTTGGCAGAGCAATTTCAGACCCCCGTCATGATGCTCTCAGATCTCGACATCGGCATGAACGATTGGGTGGTGCCTCGCCTCGAGTGGGACAATTCTTACCGCCCGAATCGCGGCCGTGTACTGGATTCTGAGGGTCTGGCCAAGATTGAGAAGTTCCAGCGCTATAACAACGAAGACGAAAATTTCGTTCCAGCCCGCACTCTGCCTGGTGTCGATTCCAAGGGAGCCTACTTTGTGCGCGGCTCCGGCCACAACAAGAATGGCGTCTACACGGAAATCCCGGCGGAGTATCAGGAAGTGATGGACCGCCTGCTCAAGAAGCATTCGGCGGCGGCCAAGTTTGTTCCGGCCCCCGTGATCGAAAAGCGGGAAGGCGCAAAGTTTGGGATCATCTCGATCGGCGGCTGCGACCCTGCTGTGCGCGAAGCACAGGACGTTCTGGACGCGCAGGGAGTGCCTGCCGACTACATGCGGATTCGGGGCTTCCCATTCCCCGAAAGCGTAGAGGAGTTTCTGGCTTCACATCCGGTTACCTTTATCGTCGAGCAGAACCGCGACGCCCAACTGAAATCACTATTGACACTGGAAACCTGCATTGCCAAAGACAAGATGAAGAGCCTTCTCTTCTACAGCGGCTTCCCGCTGAGCTCTGGCAATCTGGTGGAAGAAATCCTGAAGGAGATCGCCTAAATGCCCTCGATTACAAAACCGATTGCTGCGCATCCCACTGCGCTGCGTAACGCACTAGGCCTCACCGTTCGCGATTACGAAGGTTCGATGTCCACGCTGTGCGCAGGCTGCGGTCATGACTCAATTACTGCCGCCATCATCCGCGCTGTTTGGGAGCAATCCATTCCTCCGCATCTCGTCGCCAAACTCTCCGGCATTGGGTGTTCTTCAAAGACCCCAACCTATTTTGTTGGCGGAGCACACGGATTCAATTCGGCGCACGGCCGCATGCCTGCCATTGCCGCTGGTGCAATTGCCGCGAATCGCGATCTTACCTACATCGGTGTTTCTGGTGACGGCGATTCTCTGTCGATTGGCCTTGGGCAATTGTGTCACGCCATCCGTCGCAACTTGCACATGATTTACGTGCTTGAGAACAACGGTGTTTATGGTTTAACCAAAGGGCAGTTCTCTGCCTCGGCCGACATGGGTTCCAAGAGCAAGCGTGGCGAAGTAAATCGTATGGCTCCGATTGATCCTGTGCGATTGGCGCTGACTCTTGGCGCCACTTTCGTTGCCCGCAGCTTTTCTGGCGACAAAGAACAATTGGTGCCCATCCTCCGGGCCGCGATCGCGCATCGTGGTTTTGCCCTGATTGACGTTGTGTCGCCTTGCGTTACCTTCAACGACCACCCGGGCTCTACCAAGAGCTACCTGCATACTCGCCGCTTCTCGCAACACATGATTGAGGCCGACTATGTGCCGAAGGCTGAAGAGATCGTGGCCAACATTACCAGTGCTGGCACTACCGCTGTCAAGATGCACGACGGCAGTACGGTGCTCTTCCGGTCTGTACCCAAAGACTACGATCCGACAGATCGGGCCAAAGTGTCTGCCTATCTCGATCAGAACCAAAATGAAGGCCAGATCCTAACGGGTCTGCTTTACATCGAGTCTGACTCGGCTGACCTGCATCAGGCTAACGATACATCGGAAACTCCGCTTCGGGATCTTCCCTACGAGAAGCTCTGCCCGGGTTCTGATGCGCTCAATGCGCTGCAGGACGAGTACCGCTAGCTCCACTAGTGGTCGGCGATACCTCCGTCAGGGAAGCGCAATTGCTGCCGGTTATGCGGCTGATAGGACCTCAGGGCCGCTACCTTCTCATCGAGGTTGACGCCAAGCCCTGGACGATCCGGAGCCTCAGCGAAGCCTTTGTCGCCGTGGCAATACACTTGGCGCTATCGAGAAAATCGCGATGAGTCATGCTAGGGATTCTATACGTTGTCGACGAATTTGCATAGAATCAAAGGCCAAGAGGTGATCCAGTATTGATGACACGAAACACACGCCGTGGCTTTGTGGCGCTAGCTGGTTTTTCGCTTGCTGCCGCTGCAAGACGCTATCTCGTCGCTGTTATTGGTCACACGGGCCGAGGCAATTACGGCCACGGAATCGATACGGTCTGGCGGGCTTTCGGCAACATGGATTTGGTTGCAATTGCAGACGCTGACGACACCGGCAGGGCCGCAGCGGAAAAGCG
>JBKJUN010000141.1:0-8135 GCA_046590555.1 Bryobacter sp.
GGCTTTGCACTGCTCGCGGATCTGCCCTTCAATGAGAACAGTCTTGTTGAGGTAGTCCTTAGGTCGCTCGATCAGATCGATTACGGCTGTCCTGGGGGCTCCAGTAAATGCGCCAAAAAGCGTTGGGAGTTGCATGGAGCGCCAGAGCAGAAATCCGCCGATGGCGAGAATGGCAATGCAGAGGGCAAGGATGGTTTTCATTGGGTTTCCTTATTACTATTTGTTTTTAGTGGCGGCCTGCTGAGCGCGCTCAAAGAATGGCTCGAAGCGTTTGTCATATATGAAGTAGTCGAGCAGAATGAGGTTCTTGCGAAGACCGCGCAGCGAGGCGTTGTAGTCGGCGAGGCCAGCTTGCTCGATAGCAGGTGGTTTGATGGCAGCAAGCTTGTCGGCTTTGACTCCCGGAGAGGCGATCACGTAGTAATCGTGTTTGTAGAAATCAGCAAGAGTGAGGCCGTTGAATTGGGCACGAAAATCTTTGTTGCGGAGCTGGCGTGCGGCTGGGCTTTCGAGACGCTGAAAGAAGAAGTTCTGGATCACAGCGGTAGTAGGGTCCGTAACAAGGAAGACCTGGATGACGCCGCCTTTACCGGGAACATTGACACCGTGGACGATTCCAACACGCGTTGAGCCCTCGAAGACACTGTAGACGGTGTAAGGCGTCTCGTAGCTCTCATAGATAGCATCAAGGTCGCTGCCAAGGCGGGCTTTGAGGCCTTTATAGAGTGCAGCACCGTCTTTGAGGCGTGGGAATTCCTTGAGCTCCTCTTTGAAGGTAGTCATTTTCGGAAAAAGGTATTTCAGGTCTTCCGCTGGATTGCTGAGGGTGCAGCCGATGGCTGCGGCAAGAACCTGGGGAATCAAGAGCAGTAATGGAATCAGAAGTCTCATGAGTTTGCCTTAGCGATAGAAATAATATTGGAGTGCCACCACCGTGTGAGGTGGCAGTGGTTGGCTGCGCTCCAGGCGGCGCTCGACGTTGAGCTTGAGCCAGTGTAGATTTGAGTTTCCGATGTCATTGCGAAAATACCAGCTAACGTCGGCAAGCAAGGAGGCATCGGGCTTCAGGCCAGACTGATGGTGCCGGCGGTATTGCGTGGCGATACCCCAGCGGCGGGAGGCATGCAGGTAGTCAGCCTGGTGCAGTTGCATGGTGAGCGATCTATGGGAATCACTGCCAGCACTGAATTCGTGTGTAAGGGTAAAGAGGCCGGTAGGGACAGGACGACGGTATCGCGCATCGATCCCCGTGCGCCGGGTTTCGATACGACTGTGATCTGCCATGGCGAGGCGTTCACCGCCAAGAACGGAGACGCCAGCTTCGATGCCGTATTGGGAGCTGTACTTGTTCGCAAGGCTGATACGGACCGCCGCGAGGCCACGCTGGCCCTTGAAGGCGAGATCATATCCAGAGCCGAGCAGGTAGTAGGCATCGTAATTCAAGTGTTTGTTTAGCGACCCCCAGAGGCCGGTGTACCAGTCCCGCTCGAAGCCGAAGTTGCGGTCGTTCGACAGTTGGAGCACGGTCCCGTGGGTATCGGTTTGGAGGTTGAGCCCGAAGGGCACATAGAAGCGCCCGGCGCGGAGGTTGAAACGCCCGACGTTGCGGCTGCGCTGGCTCGCGCCGAAGACCGGATTGAAGATGTTGTAAAGGTCCAGATAAGCGTTGTGGTATTCGAAGAACCAGCCCGGGCGGCGTTCGCCTTCCATGTCGTTCTGGACCGGATTGAAGCCATCGCGGCGGACCATGCGGCCCTGAAAGTTGAGGCTGGCAATCGTTGCGGTAGAGGTTGAAAACTTCTTGAGGACTTCAAAGCCTAAGGACTGACGACTGGCCCCACGGCCAGATTCGTCTGTCGTGAATTGCGACATCCATTCTTTTCTGAAACCGAAATTATCCGTCAAGAAGGAACGCAGGCCTGTGGCTTTTGGAGTTTCTAATTGAGGTTTTTCGTTGATGTTGGCGAAAGGATCCTGTTGCGAGTTTGTCTGTTGTGCTGAACAGACAAAGACGGCAGCAAGAGCAATCCAGAGCATTGCAAAGCGCATAAACAATCTCCTGAACAAAGTGAAGCGAATGGAGAAAGAAATGCTGGCTAGACGAGGATCTGGCAGAAGGCGAGGTAGCGATCAAAAGGTGGCTTTGGGGGAGTAAACCTGAAGTTTGAGGAGGTGGATTGGGTTAGGGCTGCGAGGATCGCCGACTGGGGCAATGCAATGACTATTACGCTGAACTGTGGAGTTTGAGTATCCGGGGCCGGTACAACGTGGGTGTCAAGGTAAATACAGCCAGGACGGGCGCAATCCATGGGCAGCGGGGCAGGCTTACGCGGACAGCAGGGATGCGAAGGCTTTGCCGATGCGGTTCTGGATTCCGAGCAGGCACCGATGGGACTAAAGAACAGAATCGCTGTCACCATGCTGGCTAGCGCGAGTTTGACTTTAGTTTTCATCTACTCTTTTATTAGAGCACTCCAAGCGCCAAAGCGAATGCCTTTAGAATGAGTCGAGAAGAACTGCCCCACGCGGAAGCTGGGTCAAATCACCCAGCGCAACTGGGTTAGGGGCGCAAATTAGCTAAGGATCTGTTCGATGGGGCCGTGGCCATCTTCGACTAAATGGAAGAGACGTCCGAGGGCACGGTATTGCATCTTCTTGTGGTCAAGGCCGAGTTGTTTGAGGATGGTGGCGTGGAGGTCGCTGTAGTAATGAGGATTCTCGACGGCTTTGTAGCCATATTCGTCTGTTGCACCGTGGATGGTGCCGCCTTTGACGCCTCCGCCAGCAAGCCACGTGGAATAGCCTTTGGGGTTGTGATCACGGCCGGTAGTATTTTGCGACCAGGGGCTACGGCCGAATTCGCTGGTAAAGACGACGAGAGTGCGATTTAGCATCCCTCGTTGTTTGAGGTCGCTGATTAGCCCGGCAATCGGTTTGTCGACAGCGCGACAGAGCGGCTCGTGGGTCTTCATGTCGCCATGGGCATCCCAACTTCCGTTGCCGCCGCCAGCGTGGCAGATTTGCACGAAGCGCACACCGTTTTCGACCAGGCGGCGAGCCATCAGGAGTTGGCGGCCGAACTCATCGGTTGGCTTTTCACCGATGCCGTAGAGATCGAGAATGTGCTTGGGTTCTTTCGCGAGGTCGACCACAGCCGGTGCGCTGAGCTGCATGTTGGCGGCTAGCTCATAGGATTTAATGCGGGCTGCGATATCGGTATTCAGGGCGTGCCGGTCGCGAAATTCGCGATTCAGGTTCGCGAGCATTTCCATCTCTTTATCTCTCGCGGCGGCAGAGCTGCTAGTAGGAGGATTCAGATTCGGTATGGGTGTAGGGCCAGGCTGGAAGGGCGTGGCTGAGTATGTGGCACCGAGATAACCGCCAGTGAGTTGGACCGGGGAAGAAGCACGGCCCACATTGACAAAGGTGGGGAGATTCTTGTTGCCAGAGCCCAAGGCGTAAGAGGCCCAGGCTCCGAAACTTGGGTTATCGAAGGCGCGGCCACGATGGCCGGTTTGGGTTTCGATCACAGCTGGAAAGTGGTTACCTTCGTGGCACCACATCGATCGAACGATGGCGAGTTCGTCGACAACTCCGCCGACGTTGGGGAACCAGTCTGAGACGGGGATTCCGGATCGGCCGTAGTTCTTGAAGGTGCGCAGACAGGGTATGACCGGGCGCTTCATCTCTGCCACGTTGTCGCCGAAGCCGATGGCGTCGATCAGCTTGCCGGCGTGCTGGTTGCCTTTGGGGTCAAAGGTGTCGAGGTGGCTGACTCCGCCGCACATGAAGAGGAAGATGACAGCGTCGGCTTTTTTATCGCCGGGGAGCTTGGCGTCAAGCTTGCCATCTTCGGCCCAGAGAGCACCGATTGCGCCGCCAAGGAGCGCTCCGATGGATTGATGAAAGAAATGTCGGCGGTGGGTCATTGGACGTAAATGAACTCGTCGAGATTAAAGAGCATCCAGGCGAGGCTCTTGAGCCGCTTGGGATCGTTTGCCAGATACGTCAGAGACTGATCCTTTTCTAAAGAAGTGGGAGGCCGATTGAGTGCAATGCGATAACCAAGGTCAACTGCGGCGGGAAGATCTTCTTTGCTGAGTCGATCCGCAAACATAGTGCTGGCCTTGTCGATCTCGGGGCTATTCATGAAGAAAAGTCCCTGAGGGGCAGTCACAGTTTGTGTGCGTATCGGACAAGGGGCACGTCCATCATCGACATCAAACGACTGCAGGAAGTTAGGCACGACCTCACGATTGGTGGAGAAGCCGCGGATGATGTAGGCACCACGCCGGTTCATCTTGGGCGCAGCGACAGGACTAGCCCCGCGTCTTGGAGTGCGGCTTTCGATGTCGAAAGAAGGGCCTCCCAATGTAGTATCCAGATTACTTGCTGCGGAGAGTATTGAATCCCAGATAGGCTCGGCCTCGAGGCGTTGGAGACGGAAGCTTGAGAGATGGCGATTGGCGGGATCGATGCCAAGGTTCTTCTCCATAAGCTTCTTGTCACCTGAGGAAGCGCGACGATAAGCATCGGAAGTCATGATGAGTTTGTGCATTTGCTTCATGCTGTAATTGCGAGCGATGAACTCGCTGGCAAGCCAGTCCAGAAGGGGCGGGTTACCGGGACGGCCGCCCATGATGCCGAAGTCGCTCGAGGCTTTGTGGATGCCTTCGCCGAAGTGCCACTGCCAGAGACGGTTGATGGCGACACGGGCGAAGAGGGGATTGTCGTTGGCCGTGAGCCAATCGGAGAAGGCTTCTACGCGGCCTTCGCGGAACTCAGGCTGGCCAGAGTAGAAGGGCCAACCAGGCTCGACAGGGTGATTCTTCTCGGGGCGTTCTGGGTCGCCACTGGTGAGAATGTAGCTTGGTTCACGTTCAAGGCCACGGTCGAGTTCTACTGTCCAGAAAGCGGGCAGGTCTCTTACCATCTCGCGCCTTGTTGGGCCGTTGACCTGGTTCAGCGTCTCACGCAAGGATTTGTATTTCTTCTTGTCGCTGTCGCTCATGACCTCTTCGATCTTGTCGTTATCGATGCGAAGAACCGGAAAGTAATCGTCGGCAATTTTCTGTTCGGCTTTGGTGCGAAGCTTTTCATTTTTGTTGATGACGAGTTGCACATCGGGAGGGAGGACGGCGACCCGGTCCGCATAGAGCTTCTTGCGGTAAGGATCCGTCAAGGCTTGGATGGGAGCTTCTGCTGCTTGTTGCTTCTTTGTGAAAGCTTCGATCTGCTGACCATAAAGGACAAGCTCGGCTGGTGTGGCCAGCGTTTGCTTCTTGATCACCAGCGGATCAAAGAGTGCCTTCATCGCATAGAAGTCCTTTTGACGGATGGGATCGTACATGTGGTCGTGGCACTTGGCACAACCAACAGTCATTCCCATAAAGGCGGTAGAGACGGTTTCAACGGCGGCAATTTGAAGTTCACCCAAATCTTTGCTGTCCCGGTTGACGGCACCGCGGGCAAGGAAACCAAGAGCAAAGATGTCGTCAGGGCGGCGCTCTAAAGGAAAGCGGCGTCCTACCGCAGCGAGGCTGGAACGTTCCGTCTTGCGATAGCCGGTGAGTTGGGCGCGGACGAATTGATCATAGGGAAGATCTGCGTTCACTGCGTTGATCACCCAGTCTCGCCAGTAGTGGATACCTGGGGCAGCATACATGTTCTCTTCTGCGTCAGCGTAGCGGAGCACATCCAGCCAGTGGCGGCCATAGCGGACGCCGTGCTGATCGCTGGCGAGAAGACGATCGATCAGTTTTTCGTATGCATCAGCAGAGGTGTCGCTGAGATAGGCTTCCTGCTCTGCCGGGGTGGGCGGGATACCGATGAGATCGAGATAGACGCGGCGGAGAAGCGTTCCAGGATCTGCGAAGCCTACGGGTTGGAGGCCCTTGGCTTTGTAATTTGCTTCGATAAAGGAATCAATCGGATTCACAGTTGTCGCAGGCGGAGTGGGCCGGACAAGGGGCTGGACTGACCAAAGCCGCGGCCGTTTGGTCATCGGAGGCACCACCGGCATCTTGGGGGCGACCGTTGTCTTTTTCACCGTCAGCTTTGGCTTCACCGGGTCTGCGGCAAAGAGCGTGAAGAGAGCGAGGGCGAATGCCAAAGATTTTATAAAGATAGACACCTCCTTAAATATTACTAGGGGCGATGATCGATCACTGCGGCAGAGACCATTTCGAGGATTCGTCTCACGCCATCATCAACGCCGATTGGGCCATCGCTAAATTGGCTGCGAAGAGCAGGCTTCCAGGCGTCGCGTGAGCCATCATACGGATAATCCTGCTTCAGGCCGGTACGGGCGGGATCGTATTGCGAATCATCTCCGGCCATCTTGTAGATGACCATGTCGAGCGAAGGGATCACGATTACGCCAAAGCCGCCACCACCGGACTTAAAGTAAGCATCCTTGGGTGCGCCAGCCAGATGGCCATCGGCATTGTTTTCAAACATGAGGCTGAACGGGGCATGAGCATTCCATTTGGTGGGTTTCGAGCAGAGTTCGATGTAGTCGGCAGAGACAATCTGCTGGTTTTCCCAGCGGCCTTTCTTCAGCAGCATGTAAAGGAAGCGCAAGTGATCTGTAGCCCGAACGGCGATGTCGCCGCCTCCGGGAGCATGAGGAAGAACGACATCGCCACGGCGGCGGGCCCAGGCCCATTGGCCCCAACCGAGGGGCTTGGCAATTCGAAGATCAATATAGTCCTGCATCTCCATACCGGTGAGTTTCCGCAGGACAATCGAGGCGACATGAGGAGAGGCGGAGGAGTAAGAGTAGCCCCCGCCGGGCTTGGTCCAGAGGGAAGTGCGTAGCGCAGCCAGATCTTGATCGAGAGCCTGGGCTGGACGTGGGACGGGATTTAGTTTCACCGTGGGGAAGCCGTTGACGAATCCTGGATTGGAGCCCTCGCCATGGAAGCCAGCGGACATGGAGAGTAGTTGGCCGAGGGTGATACCGGCCTTAGCTGGATCATCAAGCGGGAAGGCCTCTGGCAAGAAGTTTTCGTTGAAGACTTTGGTGTCTAGCCCCTGCGGGATAGCGGATTTCTTTTCGGCCAACATGATGCCTGAAGCGATGCTGGTGTAGGCTTTACCGACTGAGGCTGAGGCCGGATGGGCTTCACGATGACCGCGCCCATAGTAGCGCTCATAGACAAGCCAGCCGTGCCGCACTACAAGAAGGCCCCCATGCTGGCTTGAGCGTGAGGCATATTCGAAGGCCTGGTCAAGCTTCTTTAGATCGAGACCTGCCTTCTTGCGTACGGCTGAAGCTTCTTTGAGAGTGCGCCAGCCACCGGCGCTATCGGGCTTGGGAAAGTAATCTTCGGCAGCGAGGCTGAGAGTGCAGATTAGGAAAAGAGCTTGCAGGATAGGCACCCTAAAAGCTTATGTGAATCTGGATATGTTGGAGTAGTACAAATATTCTGGATGGTTTGGCTGGTATCGGCTGTTTGCTGTTTTGGACAGAATCGTGAGGGATTCCTAAACGTCCCGGGAGGGCCAGTCTGGTATCAGATTCGAGGAACGGGAGCAGGTATCCCGCTGGTAGTTCTGCATGGCGGCCCGGACGGCACTTCGTGTGGCTTCTCAGCACTCGCACCATTAGGCGAAGAGAGGCCAATTGTGTCTATGACCAGTTGGGTAGTAGCCGAAGCGGCGACCTGCAGATCGCAATCTATGGACAGTGGAGCATTTGGTGGAAGAGCTCGATCTCGTTCGAAAGCAGCTTGGACTCGAGAAGATGCATCTGATGGGGCACTCCTGGGGAGGATCACTAGCGGCTGCATACGTTTTGAGCAAGGGCACAAAAGGAATAGCATCGCTGATCCTGTCCAGCGCTCTGTTGAGCACACCGGACTGGATTCGCGATGCGGAGGAGTTGAAAAAGCAGTTGCCGCTTGAGGTGCAGAAAACCCTTCGCAAGCATGAACTCAGCCTCAGGCAGCTTGCTGAACTGGTTGCGGGGCGATTATGGCTGAATCTGGCCCAAGTAATCGGCTTGGTCAAAATGGCCGAGAGAAGCCTCGATGAGACCATCTGCTGAAATCGTCCACACCTCATAGCCGCTGATGCGAACTGCTCTGCCTGTTTCACTGTAGGTACCGGTAAGCGTCCAATGAAAGATGGGC
>JBKJUN010000243.1:0-4847 GCA_046590555.1 Bryobacter sp.
TTTCCTCATCAGAATCGCGTAGTGTAGTGCGATGAAACGAATGATACTTTTGGGTACCCTTGCCGGCGTCGTTGGGGTTTCTACCTGGTTTGTGATGCGTGGGCCAAAGGCTGTGCCGGCTTCTT
The DNA here is from genome assembly GCA_046590555.1 of Bryobacter sp. Taxonomy (GTDB): domain Bacteria; phylum Acidobacteriota; class Terriglobia; order Bryobacterales; family Bryobacteraceae; genus Bryobacter. Next base: position 126 of record JBKJUN010000243.1, read on the forward strand.
CGATCACGGTTGAGCGGAGTGAGGCGCGAGTGGCTCGCGGCAAATATATCTATGCGGATCTGGCCCATTGTGAGGGTTGTCACTCGGAGAGAGATTTCAAGAAATTTGGAGGACCCATACTCGCAGGTATGGATGGGTCTGGCAGCGTTTTTCCGAAAGAATTGGGATTGCCTGGAAGAATTGCTCCGTCGAACATCAGTCAGGACCCGGAACATGGATTGGGCCGTTGGACAGACGGAGAGATCATCCGGGCGGTGCGTGAAGGAGTGTCACGTGATGGCAGGGCATTATTTCCGATGATGCCTTACCAGAACTACGCCAATATGAGCGACGATGACGTTCAGTCGCTGGTGGCCTATCTGCGAACCATGCCTGCCGTGAAGCATGAGGTACCTCCGACGAAAGTGGATTTTCCGGCGAATATCTTTATGAAGAGCGCACCGCAACCCGTGGCAGGAAAAGTAGCTCCTCCTGATCGGCAAGACCGCCTGGCATATGGCAAGTATCTGGTGAGCATGGGAAGCTGCGAGAATTGCCACACGCGGAAGGAGAGGGGTGCGTCCGTGGAGGGGATGAACTTTGCCGGGGGAGAAGTGTTTCGAATCCCTGGGCTTGAGGCGGTGAGTGCGAACATCAGCCCAGATGTTGAGACGGGGATTGGGGCTTGGACTGAAGAGAAATTCCTCGACAAGTTTCGCGGCTACCAAAACTTCACCGATGAAAATCTTCCCTTAGCGGTGCAGGCAAACTTCACCGTGATGCCGTGGCTTGGGCTTAGGAAGCTGCCTGAGGAGGATTTAAAGGCTATCTTCGCTTATTTGAAGACAGTGAAGCCTGTTCGCAACAAGGTGGAGAGCCACCCACCGGTTGCATCGACGCTCTAGGCTCAGGGCTTTTCGACAATGACGGATTCTTTGCGGATGGGGTTCAAAGAGCGGACCCCTGCTGCCAAGCGGCGAAAGAGGCTACGTCGAGGAGCCTTGTCGGCAGGCTGGGGCAGGGTGGGTTCGAGGATTGCTTTCGGCGCTGAGGACTGCAATACAGGTGGTGCCTCTTCAAACTTCTTGGTCACGGGGGGAGGGGCAAGTACAGGCGCCGGAGTTGGTGGAAGAGCTTGAGCAGTGACTGGTGAAGACGGGCGGGCGGCAGCTTTCGCGTCTCCCCACACTACAACTTTTGGAGCATGAGCAACTGGAGCTGTAGCCGCCGGAGTCTTTCGAGTGGCAACGGAGCGGCGCTCAATCAGACCGCCATTCAGTTTTGGTTCGGTTGGAATTTCTTTTGGACCTGAAGTCAGAATCAGGGGTTCGGTTTTAGTTGGTATTTTCGGGTTCGTTTGAGCCGGAACAACCGAGGCCGACTTTGGTGGCGAACTGAAGCGGGTCTGCCCGGATTCGAAATCGTAGAACATCATTGAGGCAGCAGCAACAACAAGGCCTACGCCGAGAGCAACAGCCGCTGCAGGTGAAGTGAGGATGCTGCGCATTGCACCGGCTTGGACAGGAGTTTTGGTCCTAGCGACGACTGGCGCGTCCTCATGAGGGATGGGCGCAGCAAAAGAGTGGGAATGCTGGACGGAAGGAGGTGGCGGGGGAGTCTCGAATTCGGGGAGAGGTAACGGCTTCTCGACAGGCCCTTCCAGCGCGGCCAGGAAATCAGCTGTACTTTGAAAGCGCTCCAAGGGATTCTTTGCCATCGCCTTCATGATTGCTTCGCTAATAAATTGCGGAATGGCGGCATTGCGTTCAATCGGAGACGCCGCTCGCTGCTGAACGTGGGCCTGCATCAGCATGAAGGTGGAATCGGCCTCGAAGGGTCGAGTGCCGGTCAATAGTTCGTAGAGAACGACACCAGTGGAATAGATATCGCTGCGTTGGTCTGTGGCTGCGGTGCCGCGTACTTGTTCTGGGGAAATGTAATAGGGAGAACCGACCATACCACCGGACTCGGTGATGTTCATGTCAGCTGAGCCCTTGGCAAGGCCGAAGTCTGTGAGCTTCACGCGGCCATCTTCGCAGACAAGGATGTTGGCGGTGGATACGTCCCGGTGAATGACACCGCTAGCGTGTGCGTAGGAGAGAGCGTTCAGTATCTGTCGAATCAGATTGATCGATTGATCGATATTGAGGCGCCGACGCTCGAGAATCTTTTGCAGGGTGACGCCATCTATCAATTCCATGATCATCACAAGGTCGTCTTCGAGCCAGAAAGCATTCAGAACTGCGGCGATGCTGGGGTGGTCGAGGCTGGCCTGAAGCCGGATTTCACGCAAGACGCGGTGAGCGTATTCTTGCGAGGTAGGCCGGCCATTGGCGAGAATCTTCATCGCCTCGCGGCGACGGGTGATCAGATGCTGGACTTTGAGGACACGGCCGTTTCCGCCGACGCCCAATTCTTCGACAATCTGATAGTGACCGATAGATTCGCCAATTTGCAGAGCCATGCTTACTTGAATCCATTCATCAGGAAGAAGATTCCGATCGCGGCCAAGGCGACCAGTGCGTAAGCAAGTTCTTTGGGCAGGCCGTAGTAGGCATCCGGAAGTGGCGTTGCACTTTGCCCAGCAGCCACATTGGCAATATCGGTCTGGTGGCCGAGAATCTCATCGGCAAGCACCTGGGCCTGACGGTTGGATTCTTTGCCTTTGCGTTTCATGGAAGCGAGGGCTTTTTCAATATCTTCGGCTGGCTCTGGTGTGGCACCAAGCGAGATGGCCATCAACGCTTCACGGAATTCACGCGCTGACTGGAAGCGCATATCGGCCTTTTTAGCGAGGGCTTTGAGGATCAGGGCATCCAGTTCTGTGGTGACCTGGGGATTCCATTTACTGGGAGGATCAGGCAGAGTTTCGACGTGAGCCAGCATGACATCAAACTGACTTTCAGAATTGAAGGGCTTGCGGCCCGCGAGAAGTTCGTAGAAGACAACACCAAGAGAATATAAATCGGAACGGGCATCAAGATCAGAATTTGCCTGCACCTGCTCGGGCGACATGTAATGGGCGGTGCCAACCGCAACGCCGGCCTGAGTCAGCCGGGGGTCTGCGGTGCTGCGGGCGAGCGAGAATCCACTAAGTTTAAGCTCAGAATCTGACGTCAATAGAAGCTTGGACGGAGTAACATCGCGGTGCACGACGCCTTCGGCATGAGCGCATTCGAGGGCTTCGAGAGCCTGCCAGATGTAGCGGACCGCATCGGGAAGGGAGAGCGGACCAATCTCAAGACGTTCCGCTAGCGAGGTGCCTTCTACCAGCTCTGTTGCAAGTACGAAGCGACCGTCAATTTGGGTGGAGGCGCGGTAGTTGACTATGTGAGGATGATTAAGGCGCGAGAGGATTTTCGCCTCACGCTGGAAGCGTTCGACGCGCAGACGGTCGCTCTGGGTTGCCTCAGAGAGCACTCTCAAGATCTCATAGCACTGCCGGGGCACATTGCGTACCTTGTAGCTGGTGCCTTCGCGGTTGCTTTCTACCACGTCAATAAACTGGTAGTCGCCGACTCTTGTTCCTAGTTCAAACGTCATATTGACCCGCCTTGCGAATGTGTACCGAAGTACTGGGTACGAAAGTAGTATCGGCGAGGGAACGAAGTGAAACAATGAGGCGTACACCTTAGAGACAGGTCGGGAAACTATTTGCTCCGGGGTACTAGTTTCGGGATTTTGACTTGCGCTAGGCTGTCGATGGAGGTTGACTTCGAAATGGACTTTGCCCAGGGATTGTCGAGTTTATTAGGAATTGGCGTGGCTTCCGGCCTAAATGTGTATGCAGTGGTGCTAACAGTGGGCGTTGCGCAGCGGCTGGGCTGGCTACATGGATTACCTGAGGGGTTATCAGTGCTTGGACACCCAATTGTTTTGTCTGTGGCGGCGGTTTTTTATCTGGCAGAGTTTGTGGCGGATAAAGTTCCTGGCTTTACTCCGATTTGGGACGGGGCCCATACCTTCATCCGTCCGGTGGGGGCAGCGTTGCTCGCGATGGGTGCAATGGGCGATCTTGACCCGGTGATGAAGACGGTAGCGATGGTGGTTGCGGGGAGTCTGGCGCTAGGGACACATGCAACGAAGATGGGAACTCGCCTGGCAGCACACGCAGTGCCGGACCCGGTTACACACTCGGTGATCAGCATGGCTGAGGATGTGAGTGTGGTGGGGTTGATCCTGTTGGCTTACAACTACCCGATGATTGCGCTGCCGGTGCTGGGAGTGATCGTTGTCGGGATCGGGTTTATGTTGCCTTTTCTGTTTCGAGTGCTGGGCTTTTTGTTGCAGACATTGCTGGGAAGAATTACCAGCTTCACCAAGCCGGGACTGGCCAGCAAAGGGGGATCTGTAGTGATGGGCTATGTGAGAAGCGGCAAGGGCCTTGGGCGCTTGAAGAAGGGCTATTTGAAGATTGCTCCGGGCGCTGCGACACTACGTGTTCGTGGTTGGTTTGGAGATAAGGAGATGACCTTGCGCTCGCCCGGGCGTCATGTCGAAGGCTTCTTTCTCGATTTCGTCGAGCTTTCGACCACTGAGGGCAAGCCGATCAGTCTTTATCTGACCAAGGACTGGGGTGGTGTCTACCGCGATGCCATATAGGCGCGCCAACCGCCGAAGCGGGTGATGTCGGTTGCGGTTGCCAGGGCATAGGGCTCGGCGATGAAGCATTTGACTTCGCGGCCACTGGCGAGTTTGGCAGTGCCGATGCCGAGAGGGGCAGGGATGGCGGCGACGAAGCTG
>JBKJUN010000493.1:0-2709 GCA_046590555.1 Bryobacter sp.
AAGACGGGACTGGCGCCGCTCTTCCTTTCACCGTAGTCAAGACGATGATGCGTATTGACTTGAAGAAGCCTCTCGCTTCTGGGGAATCCACCACCTTCTCTGTGGATTGGAGCTTCAACATCGTCAACGCCAAAAAGCTGCGTGCCCGAAGCGGTTACGAATTTTTCCCCGAAGACAAAAATTACATCTATGAGATGGCGCAGTGGTTTCCCAGGCTCGCTGCATATTACGACGTCTACGGCTGGCAACACAAACAGTTTCTGGGCTCTGGCGAATTCACTCTTGAGTTCGGCGACTACAAGGTCGCAATCACTGTTCCCGGCGACCACATCGTCGCCTCCTCCGGCGTTTTGCAGAATCCCGCCCAGGTTTTGACGCAAGCCCAGAGGGCTCGTCTGGCAGAAGCCGTAACAGCCAAGAAGCCTCTCAAGATCGTCACTGAAGCCGAGGCTACCGCCAACGAGAAGCATCAACCCAATGGCAAGAAGACTTGGATCTACCATGCAGACAATGTCCGGGACTTTGCCTTTGCTGCTTCCCGCAAGTTTATTTGGGATGCCCAAGGCCATACGTCGGGTACGCAGAAGGTGCTCGCGATGAGCTATTACCCGAAGGAAGGGAATCCGCTCTGGGAGCGTTACTCGACGGCAGCGGTAATCCACACGCTGAATGTTTATTCAAAGTATTCGTTCGACTATCCCTATCCAATCGCCATCTCGGTAAACGGGCCTGTCGGTGGCATGGAATACCCAATGATCTGCTTCAATGGTCCGCGGCCTCAGAAGGACAAGACCTATTCCTCAAGGACGAAGTATGGTTTGATCAGTGTCGTAATCCACGAAGTAGGTCACAATTATTTCCCAATGATTGTGAATACTGACGAGCGGCAATGGACCTGGATTGATGAGGGCATCAATACTTTCCTTCAGTCGCTGGCCGAAGCCGAGTGGGAAGAAAACTACCCGTCCACCCGGGGTGAGCCTAAATTCATTACCGGCTACATGAGCAGCGATACGCACGATTCGATCATGACGAACTCAGAAAGTGTGATCAACCTCGGTTCCAATGCTTATGCCAAGACAGCCACAGGATTGAACATCTTGCGCGAGACGATTCTCGGCCGCGAGTTATTTGACTTCGCATTCCGTGAATACTCGCGACGCTGGAAGTTTAAGCGGCCGACGCCTTCAGATCTATTCCGCACCATGGAAGATGCCTCTGGCATTGACCTCGACTGGTTCTGGCGCGGCTGGTTTTATTCGGTGGATCATACCGATATTGCGATCGAGAAGGTTAGGCAGTTCTCGCTTGACACGAAGAACCCTGAAGTGGAGAAGCAGATCAGCCGTGCCAAGAAGGCTGAAGAACCGACAACGCATTCCACTGCGAGAAACAAAGCTCTGCCCAAGCTGGTAGATGCCGATCCCGATCTGAAAGATTTCTACAACAGCTACGATCCTTTGAACGTAACCGAGAAGGACAAGCAGGATTATCAGAAGATGCTCGAGGGGCTGGAGGAAGACGAGAAGGTCGCGCTAAAGGGCGGGTCCAATTTTTACCTCGTCGACCTCAAGAACATCGGTGGTTTGGTGATGCCGGTCATTCTTAAAATCGAATACTCAGACGGCAAGAAGGAAGAACTGCGGATTCCGGCTGAGATCTGGCGCCGTAACAACGTCAAGATTTCGAAGCTGCTCGTGACGCCGCGCGAGATCAAGAGCATCACACTTGATCCTCACCTCGAAACGGCTGATACGGATCTGTCGAACAATTCCTGGCCGGCCAAGCCTGTAAAGACTCCATTCCAGCTATTCAAGGAAAAGGACCCGCTCAATCCAATGCAACTGGAGAAGAAGGGCGCTTCAAAGACAAGTACCGATCAGGGACAGCCCTAAGGTGTTGCTGGCGCTTGGGCTCGCGTTCTTTTGGCATGGCGTGCACATGTGCACGGCCACGGTCGATTATCAGGCGAGTTCAAAGAGTCTTGAGATTATGATTGCCATGTCGGCCGATCATCTCGAAGAGATTCTTCGCAAAAACTCTGGCCGGGAGATTGAACTCGATCGAACACCCGATGCTCAAAAGCTGGCCCAGGCATATGTCCTGAGCCGCTTCGACGTCAAAGACTCGAACGACAAGTCTTTGAAGCTGAAGTGGGTAGGCTGGGAGATCAAGGGCGGCAATGTGAACTGTTATGTCGAAACACCAGTTGCCGGGCCTGATGGCTTGAAGCTGCGCGACGACTTGCTGATCGACTGGCAGCGCGACCAGGTAAATCGGGTTTTGCCCAAACGGGACGGCAAGGGCAAACCACCTCAGTTGCTGTTTTGGGTGGGAACCCTGGGACAGTATTTGCCGCTAGTGTTTTAGTAGTGGTAAACTACAAGTTTGTACCATCTGGTACATAATTTTGCCAAGAGAGGAGGTGAATCGAGATGGCTGAAATTCTCCTGCAAGACGGTGAGACCCTGGAAGCGGCATTGCGCCGTTTTAAACGTAAAGTGCAACAGGAAGACATCATCAAGGAAATCAAGAAGCACTCCTTCTACCTCAAACCCGGCGAAAGAAAGCGCGTAAAGCAAGCGCTCGCCCGGAAACGTAACCGCAAAAAGCGGCGCGGAGACATGGAATAGTTTGTTATTGATTTCTAGCGAAAGCCACCAGATTCCGATCTGGTGGCTTTTTCTTTTGGGGCAGGGAATCTAGAAT
>JBKJUN010000746.1:0-1575 GCA_046590555.1 Bryobacter sp.
CAAAGTTCGCGAAGAGACCGGCTTGAGACTGCAAATACATCGGCATCCTTAAAGCCCTTCAGCAAAGGCGCCAGAAAATCTGGTGCCACCCGCATGTCGCTATTGAGCAGAACGACAATATCGTTGCTTGCTTCCCGAAAGCCGCGATTAGATCCGCCGCCGAAGCCCAGGTTTTTTTCCAGCGCCACAACCTTCACACTCGGAAAGCGCTCGCGCATAAATTGCGCACTGCCGTCTGAGCTTCCGTTGTCCACTACGATGACTTCGTTGTCCGGGTGGCCACTCATCGCTTCAATCACGCTGGGCAGGTACTTCTCCAGCAGGTCTTTGCCGTTCCAGTTGGGAATCACCACACTTGCCGCTTGATTGCGGGCGCGCTTGTTGGGGGGCAATCGCCTGCTCCCCAACAGCATCCATAGAAGATCGGTAAGCCAGAGGCAGGCGAGTTCGATCACCGCGAGGAACGGGCTTACGATCAGCATCGGGCCCTGACGCAACAGCCTCTTCAGCAGAATCATGAAATCTTGGGACCGAGTCCGAATGCTTTCCCCATTCGGAGCCAGCGTGAGGCCTCAATTGCCGCGACTTTACTTTCTGCCTCTTCACGCTGCTTCTGTTCGCTCTGAGCCCAAAGCGTTCGCTCAATCACCAGCGCTTCAGCCTCGTCCAGCTTCTTCTGATACTCGGCAAGCTGCTCGCCAGCCTTCTTCAAATCCTCATCGAGCTTCGAGCTGTGCGCCGCGATTTCTGCGATTTGTGAATTGAGTTTTGCTTCACTGGTTTGCGCCCATTCCGCCTGCTTCATGGCTTCGGCTTCGATCTCGTTCAAGCGCTTCTCATACGCGGCCACAACCTCTGCTGACTCTTCGTGTTGGGCCGCCAACTCACCTTCCATGCGTACAATCGCCTGCTGTGCTTTCTCGACGCGTTGGTTCTGCTCGAGGGCCCATTGGCTCTTGGCTTCCATCTCAAGCTTGAGCGCCCGAAACTGATCGACCAGTGTCTTGTGTTCGGCCTTGGATGCTTCGAGCCATTCGTTTTTTGTGATCAGCTCGCCTTCGAGCCGTTGTATGTGATGCTCACGTTCGCGCAGCACATTGGCCGCAGTTGGTATATAAACAAACGAGGGTGCGCCAGTCATGGGCTTGGCTGCACACACGGCTAGAAAGAAATGCGCTTCATCCGGATTGGGCTTGCCCGGCTCCAGTCGTAACTCTGTGCCTACTGCGCCTTCCAGCGGCAAGAATACCAATCCGCTGGCATGATTCTGCACAAAGAAGGTCTGGTGCTCGAAGAACTCACCGAGCACGGCCCGAAACTCCTCATACGCAAATTCATGCTCATGAAATGGATTTGGCCCATTCAGCTTGCGGCTCTCGGCATAGAACTTGATGTTGGGAGTTGAGATCACCAATTGGCCGCCCGGGGCCAGCACACGCCGGGCCTCTGCCAGCAGCGCGCGATATTCCGTCAGGTGCTCGATCACCTCAAAGCACACACCCAATTGAAAGCTTCCATCGGCAAAGGGCAATTGCTCCAGACTTGCTACCTGAAACTGTAAATTTGCGGCCGTGT
>JBKJUN010000755.1:0-2025 GCA_046590555.1 Bryobacter sp.
GTGAGGCGAGGTCCCAGACTTCGAGTTGCTTGATGGCAGCATAAAGAATTTGGCGGCGCGTATCGGCAGGAACATTTGTGCCCATTACGGACAAAAAGACTTTGAAGATGAGGTCGCGGGCGGCAGCCTGGGCTTGCTGGGATTGACGCTGTTGAGCATCGCGGCGCAGGTACATTTGTTGCAACTCGAAGAGAGCAAACACGGCGAGAATCATAAAGGGAATCAGGTAGCGGCGATTGCGGCGAATCCAGAGGGCGGAATCGTGAAGAAAGCTATTGGGCCGGGCGAGCAGAGGCCGCGAATCAAGATAGTTTTCAATGTCGTTGCGAAAGGATTCGACAGTGGCGTAGCGGAGAGATGGGTTCACTTCGAGCGCCTTGCGCGCGATGGCCTGGAGGTCGCCTTTGATTAGCCTGAGGCCCTGAGGCTGACCGGCGTTGATGCGAGAGGCCCATTCGTGAGGGAGCGCTGGGGATGTGCCGAAGGGATGTTGCCCGGCTAGCAATTCCGCAAAGAGGATACCGAGGCTGAAGATGTCAAAGGAGGGAGTGGCGGGATCGCCGCGCCATTGCTCGGGGCTCGCGTAGGCGGGAGTAAGAAGAGAGTAGCCGGGTTGGGTGGCCAGGGAGTCAATGTGTGAATTGGACTGGAGGAGTTTGGCGATGCCGAAGTCGAGGATTTTGAGATTTCCTTCAGGAGTGACGAGGATGTGCGCCGGCTTCAGGTCACGGTGGACGATCAGGAGGTGGTGGGCCGACTCGATAACAAGGCAGATCTCCCGGAAGAGTAGGAGTTTGGCGCGCTGGTCGAGAAGTTTTGCATGTTCGAGGAATGGTACGCCTTCGATCCATTCGAGGATGAGGTAATGTTGGCCGGTGGATAGTTGACCGGAATCGAGAAGACGACAGATTGCGGGATTATTGAGCGTGGCAAGAATCTGACGTTCTGTCTCGAGGCGATATAGGAGTTGCGGGGAAACAGCGGATGGCTGGATCAGTTTGATGGCAACGGTTTGTTCGAACTTTCCATCATCGCGTTCGGCGCGGAGAACAAGCGTGGATAGAGTGGTGGCGACGAGGCTGGTGACGCGGTAGGGACCGAAGCGATTCGGATAGAGATCGCCGCTGGGTTCGAGTTCAAAGCCGGAGACATCACGCTCGTGGGCATCGAGCATGGTGGCAACGATTTCTCGGAGTTCGAAGTCTTCTTCTGTTTGGCTGTTGAGAAAGCTGGCGCGTTCGCCCGTGGGTTGATCTAGAGTGGCAAAGAAGAGGGCCTTGATTTGAGGCCACTTTTCAGCCGGAAGATTTGGGGCGGGTGTCATTGAAGTGTAGGGGCCGCAAGGGTTAAGCGTAGCGGCGGTTATTTTGGGGTCAAAGCTTAAGGCGGGTGAGGAGCCAGGCGCGGGCACAGGTCCATTCGCGTTTGATGGTGCGGCTGGAGAGGTCAAGCGACTCGGCGATTTCTTCTGTGGTGAGGCCACCGAAGAAGCGCATTTCCAGAATCTGGGCCTGGCGAGGGTCCATTGCAGCGAGTTCCTTAAGCGCACTGTCGACAGTAAGAATTTGCTCCATGGAGAGGCTTTGGAGGGCGGGATGAAAGCCGGTGGGGGAATCGATGGCAAGGGCTTCATTGGCCAGGCGGCTGGTGCGGGAGCGGGCGTGATCGATCAAAATGCGGCGCATCATCGAGCTAGCGAGCTGGAAGTAGGCTTTTAGGTCGACATTCGTACTGGAGACAGAGTTGATTCGAAGGAGCACTTCGTGGACGAGGGCTGTCGGTTGGAGGGTGTGGCTGGTGCGCTCGCGACTTAGATGGATACGGGCAAGGCGTTTGAGTTCAATGTATGCAGTATCAATTTCGGGGGTCGGGATCATCAACGGGACTAACCTGACAAATGAGTATAACAGTGACTTGGAGGCAGATTCAGCCAGGTGATTCTTATTCTTCCGCTAGGAGTTGAAGAGTTGCTTTCCTTCGTCAACCTTGAGGAGCGTCTTTCGATTCCTGGGCTTGGTGTTGGCT
>JBKJUN010000772.1:0-2020 GCA_046590555.1 Bryobacter sp.
GTTGCGGGCGTGACCTTCGAGGAAACGGACGGCGTGGTTGCCGATGGCGGTTGTGCCGTAGAAGCCGTCTGAGAGTTTGCCGGGTGGGAGACTTTCTCCGTCGAGACGGCTGGCGCGGGGGGCGAAGAAGCTGTTCTGGTCGAGGAGGGAGTAGGAGTGATCGAAGCCGGCGGCTTCGTTGGGCTTGAATCGGATGTGCCACTTGCCGGAATGATAGGAGCGGTAGCCTTGTTGCTTGAGGTGTTGGGGAGCGAAGGTGGTCCAGTCGGGGACGAGGCCGGGGGTCATTACGTCGCAGGCGGTTTGTTGGGCGTAGTGGCCGGTGAGGAGGCAACTGCGGGAGGGGCCGCAGCGGGCGGTGGAATAGCCTTGTGTGAAGCGGAGGCCGTTGTTGGCTAGATGATCGATGTTTGGGGTGTCGGTGTCGCCACCGTAACAGCGGGCGTCGGAATAGCCCATGTCATCGGCGAGGATGATCAAGAAGTTTGGCTTGGCTTTTGTGGGCTGGAGGGCTGCGAGAAATTCTCTTCGATTCATGGTTTGCGGTGCCTAGAAGATAAGATCATAGTTTAAATGCAACGTCGAAATTTTCTTTTAAGCCCTGCACTGGCGCTTTTGGGACAGTCCGCTACACGCCGTCAGGTTAGTGGGGTTTATCCGCATCTGGCTATGTTCAATTCGGGGAATGAATGTGGAACAGGGGCCGTGGTGCCCTGGGCTGGGAAGTTGTGGGTGGTGACCTATTCGCCGCATAAGCCGGCTGGGTCTGATGACCGTCTTTATGAGATTGATTCGCAGTTGCAGCAGACCGTTCGCAAGGAGAGTATTGGTGGGACGCCGGCGAACCGGATGATCCATCGCGAGTCGGATCAGTTGTTTATTGGGCCTTACGCGATTGATGCGAAGGGTGGGGTGCGGACGATTCCTTACACGAGTGCTTATGGGCGGCCTACAGGGAATGCTCGGCATTTGACGGATCCGGCGGGGAAGATTTATCTCGCGACGATGGAAGAGGGATTTTACGAGATTGATGTTCGTAGCCTTGCGGTGAAGCAGCTTTATGAGGATGCCAATCTGGCGGTGCTTCGCAAGACGGCTAGCGATATTACCGGGCCGCTACTGCCGGGTTATCACGGGAAGGGGTTTTATTCGGGACAAGGCAGGACGGTGTACTCGAATAATGGCGAGGTGGGTGGGGGGACTTTGCCTCCGGATACGCCGTCTGGTTGTCTTGCTGAATGGGATGGCAAGACTTGGAAGGTAGTGCGGCGGAATCAGTTTACTGAGGTGACTGGGCCGGGTGGGATTTACGGGAATGCGAATCCGGCTGAGGACCCGATCTGGGCTGTTGGTTGGGATCACCGGTCGGTGATTCTGATGCTGCTTGATCACGGGACCTGGCATTCTTATCGATTGCCGAAGGCGACGCATACCTATGATGGGGCGCATGGCTGGAATACGGAGTGGCCTCGGATTCGTGAGATTGGCGAGCAGGATTTGCTGATGATGATGCACGGGATGTTTTGGCGTTTTCCGAAGACTTTTAGCGCCAAGAAGTCGGCTGGGATTTCGCCCCGGAGTTCTTATATCCGAGTGATTGGGGACTTTGCCAAGTGGGGTGACCGGGTTGTGTTTGGGTGTGATGATACGGCCAAGAATGAGTTCTTTAATACGCGTAGAGTGAAGGGGGAGATTGCGGGGCCGGGACAGTCGCAATCGAATTTGTGGTTTCTGGATCCAGCGAAGATTGATCAGTTGGGAACGCCGATTGGACGGGGTGCGGTTTGGCTTCGGGATGATGTGAAGGCGAAGCAGGCTTCTGATGCGTTTCTGTTTTCTGGGTTTGATCAGCGGATGCTGCATTTGACGCATCAGACTGGGTCGGCTGTTACGTTCAGCCTTGAGGTGGACCCATTACCAACCCGGTCCACCTCAAGGCTGAACGTAACAGCAGACCCAGTCTGATGCGTCAAATGCAGCATCCGCTGATCAAACCCAGAAAACAGAAACGCATCAGAAG
>JBKJUN010000877.1:0-1088 GCA_046590555.1 Bryobacter sp.
GGAGTTCGGAACAGTCCGGGAGCAATCGACAAAACCCGAATCCCGAACCGGGCAAACTCACGCGCAAGTGGCAAAGTCATCGAAGCCACAGCACCTTTCGATGCGGCATAGGCTGCCTGCCCAATCTGCCCATCAAATGCCGCAACAGAACTTGTCAGAATAATCACGCCACGTTCGCCATCGGGCCCGGCTTCATTCTTCGACATCAACGAGGCAGCCAGTCTCGCAACGTTAAAAGTGCCGGTCACATTGATATTCATCACACGGGTGAAGCGATCCAGCTCCAGCGGGCCATCCTTGCCAAGCGCACGCTCCGCCGTAGCCACACCGGCACAATGAATCACCATGTCCAGCCGCTCACCTTCATCAAGAGCAGCCAGCACGTCCCCCTCGTCGCAGACATCAGTACGGCAAAATTGCGTCAGTGGACCCAGCTCTGCAGCAAGCGCCTGCCCCCGGGTCTCGTTCAAATCCGCAATCGTAACGGAAGCCTGAGCCGCCACCAGCGCACGTACACAAGCTTCGCCCAAGCCGGAAGCGCCTCCGGTTACCAGGGCGGTTCTTCCGGCAAGAATCATCTAGTGCCCCTCAGCCTCAAGAAAGCGTTCTGCTTCAATTGCCGCCATGCATCCAGCTCCGGCAGCAGTGACTGCCTGCCGGTATTGACGGTCCTGTACGTCTCCGGCATGAAAGACGCCCGTAAGGTTCGTCCGCGCCCCGCCATGCGTCAAAATGTAGCCTTCCTCGTCCAGATCCAGTTGCCCCACAAATGGCTTCGTATTCGGAATGTGGCCGATCGCAACAAAGAATCCGTCGACCGCCTCATCCCACTTCTCACCAGACTTCAGATTGTGCAGCTTGGCCGCAGAAACAACTCCAGTCTCATTGGCTATAACTTCATCAACTACCGTATTCAGGATCATTTTGATCTTCGGATTGGCATGTGCACGGTCAATCATGATCTTTGAGCCGCGAAACTCTTCGCGACGATGCACTAGCATCACTTCTGAGAAGCGGGTCAGGAAGTTTGCTTCTTCAAGCGCACTATCACCACCACCCACAACCATGATCTTCAAACCACGGTAAAA
>JBKJUN010000882.1:0-6814 GCA_046590555.1 Bryobacter sp.
ATTCATATCGATGGCAATGAAGTGGGCATGAGCGCCGATGGATGCGGCAGCTGCTTTGCCCTCTGCCTCTTTGCGGCTTCCAACCAAAACTTCATAACCAAGATCTGCAAGCTGCCGAGCTGTTTCAAGCCCCAATCCCTTATTTGCTCCCGTGATCAACGCAACTTTCAGATTACTCATGGAAGTTAGGATGTCGATAGCCGGCAATTGGACGCGAAAGATTTGCGTGGCGGCTGACCGCAGACGGCGAAGCAATCAAGCGCGCGAAGTCAGGCTATCTGACTGAATCAACCGGAACTGACGCGAAGTCCAACAGTTGGGTTGTAGGCGCTGAGGTCCGGAAATCCGTCACCCAGTCCCGACGGAAGCAGCAGGAATCGGCGGCTAAAAAACTAAAAGCTGAGCTTGATCGCCAACTGCATGATGCGCGCAGCAGCAGTGCCGGAGATTTGACCTACAGTGGGATTGCCAATCGAAGCGTTGGGCGTCGCAAAGTTGGCGTGGTTCATGGCGTTGAACATTTCCCAACGGAAGCTAGCCTTCCATCGCTCGGAGAACTGGAAATTCCGGTGGACACCAAGGTCAACGTTAAAGTTGCCGGGGCCCACAAGAATTCCCTGGGCAGAATTGCCATAAGTAAATTGTGCTGGAGATGCAAATGCGGAGAGATCGAACCAGCGGTCTATGGTGCGACTGGAGTCAGAGATGTTGCCATCGGCGAGACGGTTGGGGCGCGCACCTCCGCCACCAGCCGAGTTGGATACAGCAGCAGCCAGAGTGGGAGTGAAGTGTTCACCGGTTGAAAGCGACCAGATACCAGAAACATTCCATGGTCCAACTAGATGAGAGAGCAGTCCAGAATTCAAGAATTGCCGACCCCTGCCAAAGGGGAGCTCATATACATGATTGATGACCAGGATGTGCCGGCGATCATCGGGGGTATTGCCCCACTCACATCGATAGCAGCGGTTGTCCTGGGGTGGGCCATTGCCACCGCCATTAATATTGGCCGCGTTTGCCATGTAATGGGACCAGGTGTAGGCAGCAGACATCGTGAGGCCGCGCTTGTAGCGCTTTTCAAGTTTTGTCTGCATGGAATGGTACTTCGCCGCGCCGTAATTGGTGCGGTAGATGATGTTGGTCACGTTCGGGTTGATGGCGAAGAACGGACGCCTGGGGTTCTGGGCTCCGGCACCGGGAATCGACTGATTTAGATTTACGTTCGCGATCAGCCCGAGGGTACGAGTGCCGACGTAGGAGACATCAACCAGAAGGTCGGAGATGATCTCGCGCTGGATGCCCATCGACCACTGCATGGCCCGTGTGGACTGAAGGTCGTAATCCCAGGCATTGGGATTGCCGCCAGAGAGTGCAACAGGATCATCGATATTGGGCGGCACGGGAGCACCGAGGCCATTGCGCAGAAAAGTGGCCGGGCGGGCGTTTTGATCGGTGGCAACAACCTGAGAGTAGAAAAATGGAAGGTTCTTGTAGAGCTGCCCTCCGCCCTGCCCCGCTTCGACATAAGAGATTCCGGCCCCGGCGCGGAATACAGTGCGGCGATCGCTGGTCAGCATGTAGGTGATCCCGGTGCGGGGGGAGAGATTGTTGGCATCGATGTTGCGAAGCCGCCGGGAAGCACCATTCCGGCCTGCTACTTCAAGGCGGGCGGTGTCGATACGGAAGTTGGACCAGCGATCATGCACCTCATAGGGAGGCGTTAGCAACTCGTAGCGAAGGCCAAAATTCCAGGTGAGGCGATTGTTGACGCGCCACGTGTCATCGACAAAAGTCGAAAGATTCCAGAAGCGCATGCCAAAGGTACCCACCAGGATGTTGCGATTGATGCCGCTGGTGGCACCGAGCGCCCAGTCAGCCAATGCAGTCGTAGCGGCGGCGGACCCAATCTGGCGCGTGAACTGACCGTTGAAGGCAAAATCACCACGGGTCGGAAAAGCAGAGAAGCCATTAAAGCGATTGCGGACGAACATTCCACCCACCTTGATGGTGTGGGAGTTCTTGACGACAGTGAAGATATCTTCCATCTGGAATGAGATCGTCTGCGAGTTTTCGGGATAAGTGGAATTATCGCCGATGACCTGGAAACCAGTGATGGAAAGCGCAGGGAGGCCTCCAGACTTGTCGTTGATGTTGATACCTGGAATGCCGGCGGCATCCGCGCTCTTAAACGGGTTGCCGAGTGGGAGGATCCCCTGATTCCACCGCACGGCACCGAGTCGGACTTCATTGACGATGTTGGCGCCGATGACCTTGGTGTAGTTGAAGGTAGCAGACCAGTTCTTAAGCGGCACCGTGATGGCGCTATTGGTGCCGTCCGCTGACAAATAAGGCCCAAGAGGTATCGGAGAATTGGCCGGAGAGGGCAGACTGCCCGGGCTTAGTAGGTTGGTATTGTCGTAGCTGTACTTGAAGAAGAGGCGATCGCTTTGGCCGATGTTATGGTCGAGGCGGACATCAAACTGGTCTGTGCGCTGTTCGACGGTCGGGTTGTAGACGAAGTTGCGAGTTGACGCGCTAGACGTTGGCGCGGGCAGCAGACCGGTGAGACGAACGGCGGCAGGGTCGAGTCGCGAGGAAGGAATGCGGTTCCCTGGGAAGGCGGTGCGGAGATTGTTGGTGACGTTTTCAGGGTCAAAGATGGCTACACCTAGGCCGGAAAAATCGCCAGTAGTGATCATGGAGCGGTGGGCCAGAGTAGGAATGGACGATACGATGCTTCGAGGCTGGCGCAGGCGGATGCCTTGGTAATCACCAAAGTAAAATGTCTTGTCCTTGCGGATAGGCCCGCCAATGGTGGCACCAAATTCGTTGCGGCGAAAAGCTGGTTTGGCAACGCCGAGACGGTTGTTAAAAAACGTGTTGGCATCGAGCTTGTCATTGCGAAGGAACTCATAAGCGCTCCCATGCAATTGATTGCTGCCTGACTTGGTTTGAACGATAGTGATGGCTCCTGCGGCGCCTCCGTACTCGGCCGAATAGTTACTGGTAAGCATCCGGACTTCCTGGATCGAGTCAACCGTCGGGACCATGACCAGCGTGCTCAGCCACAGATTGCGGTTGACCATTCCATCGATGAGGTAAGAGTTGTTTTGTGCGCTGGAGCCATTGACAGAGATGTTGACATCCCCGCGCATGGCATACGGGGAATTGGTGAGGTTTGTGCTTGAGCCGGTGTAAGCCCCTGGACTGAGCTTGAGCAAGGCGGTAAAAGTCCGGCCATTGAGGGGCATCTCCACCATTTGTTGGTTAGTAACAAGTGAGGAGATAGCGGCCGTCTGCGCCTGAAGCAGCGGCGTGGTACTGGTGACCTCCATGGTTTCGGTCACATTACCGACACTTAGCTGGAGGTCGATGGTGAGAGTATCGGCAGCGGTAAGCTGGATGCCTGAACGGACCAATTTCTGGAAGCCGGCAAGCTCGGCGGTAATCGTGATCGCGCCGGTTGGGATCGAGTACGCGACGTACTGGCCGTTCGGGCTGGTGCTTACAACACGAGTGAATCGAGTGCCTTCATTGACCAAACTGATTTTGGCTCCGGCGACTACGGCCCCGCCCTGATCGATAACGGTGCCGACGATGGAACCGGACTGAGCTTGAGCAAAAGCCGTGGGCGTGAACACAGCCAAGGCGAGGAGAACATGGAGCGAGAGTTTTGTCATAGTGGATCGTTCAGTGGCAATCTTGGACAACAGAGTATTCACCGCAACATAAAAGAGAAGCAGTTTTCATGTCCCGGCCAAGGTGGAGCCACAATATCACATCGATCCATTTATCAGAAGGTCCGGAGAAAGTAATTCCAGCTAAAATAAGAGCTCATGGAGCTATCAAGTCTCGGGTCAAGACGTGCACTGTTGGCAGGAGTCGTTGCGCCGCTAGTTTCCTGTTCCGCTCCCAAGAGCATTCTGGTGCACGAGCACATTCTGGTCGACTTCGCCGGTGCCGATCTGGTGTCTCGCTTGCGGTATGTCCAGGACGAAGTGATGGCGGCAGCCAAGCCGAAGCTTCAAGCTATTGCCAGACTAGGCTGCGTTCGTTTTATCGATTGCACACCAAACTACCTGGGACGCGACCCAAAGTTACTGGCAAGACTTGCCGAATCCAGCGGCATCGAGATATGGACCAACACCGGCCTATACGCAGCGAACCAGTACCGCCACCTTCCCGCATATGCGAGAACTGAAACGGCACTCGAATTAGCCAAGCGATGGATCGCCGAATGGCGCAACGGAATCGAAGGCACCAAACCTCGCTTCATCAAGATTGGCGTCAACGACGGACCACTGGCTGAGTTAGACCGCAAGATGGTGGAAGCCGCAGCGATCGCCTCGCTCGAAACCGGGCTAACGATTGCCTCGCATACAGGCCGAAAGGCAGCGCCAGAACAAGTTGAGATTTTGCAGAAGTTGAAATTTCCTCTCAACAAATTCGTTTGGGTACACGCGCAGAATGAAAAGGACCATCAGGTGCACGCCGAGGTGGCGCGAGCCGGTGCCTGGGTTGAATTTGATGGGATCAGCCCCGAGTCTCTCAACTGGCACAAGGAGTGCCTGGAGGCAATGGAAAAAGAGCGCTTACTGAGTCAGGTATTGATCAGTCAGGACACCGGCTGGTGGCATGTCGGCGAGCCGGGCGGTGGAAAGTACAAAGACTACGACTTCATTTACCGGACTTTCTTGCCGCAAATCCCACAGCAATGGTGGCATCGATTGTTGTGGGAGAACCCGCGCAGGGCCTTTGGTGCCTAATTGAAATTGACCTTTTCTATCGCATTGCCTTAAGTGGATTTGTCATTTTGTTGGGCTATCCACCCTTTAAATTGCTTCGCGTATTTGGTATTGATATTGGTTTCCGGAACGAACAGTTTCGAGAAAGATGCCCAGCCAGCATGAAAAGGAATCCATGGTCCGACTACTTCTCTTAGTTGTGTTTTGCCTGGGAGCAATGCAAGGACAGAATCCTGCCGTCACAGAAATTCTCAACAACTACGGGCTGTCCAATCCGGGAACGGTAGCCCAAGGTGCGATCTTTATCGTGAAGGGCACAAATCTCGCGGAACAGGAGACCACGACCCTGCAAAGCGTGCCCTTGCAAACAAACCTTCGCAGCGTCCAGATTCGAATTATCGTTGGCGGCACAACGACCTTTGCTCCCCTTTACTACGCTTTGAAAACACAACTGGCGGGGATTTTGCCGTCCACTACGCCTGTCGGCACCGGAACACTGGCGGGGATCAACAACGGAAGAACAAGCAGCACCCGGCCAATCACGGGTGTGCGAAATGCATTCGGTCTGCTGACCATCAACGGATCAGGATCAGGAGCGGCGGCGGTGCACGATCAAAATTACGCACTGCTACAGAACGCAAACTCGACCAGCCCTGGTAGGCCAGTAATTTTCTATGGCAGCGGTCTTGGGCCGACAACAGCCAATGAGACTTTGGAGCAAAGTGGAGCGAATGCCTCGGGTGACTTGACCTCCATTCCGATTACGGTGCAGATCGGCAGCAGGCCAGCGAAAGTGCTCTACCGGGGCCGCACGATCTTCCCCGGTCTCGATTAGATTAATGTGTTGATTCCGACCCTCGATCCGGCTGTCTACGGATGCAACGTCGCCGTGGTGATTACGACAAATGGAGTTGCGGCCAATGTGGGTACGATTCCGGTGTCGCAGTCGGGCTCCACATGCCCTACGAATGCATCGGGAGGAAGTAACTCCGGTGTCATGACGACCCAGGAAGAAGTGAATCGCTGGATTGCCGCCGGCACTCATACCGCCGGTGGGGTGGGCTTGGGCCGAAGCACGGCATTTTCGATTGATGACTTCAATGGAGGGGTGGCAACGATCACCAAGCAGGACTCATTCTCCGCATCCTTCACCCGCATGGGCGGGGCAGACCTTGGGCGGATGCTGCGGGAAGTTCTCCCCGTCAGTTATTCGCAATATCTGCCGAACGTGGGCAGTTGTATCGTGTACAGCACGATTCCTCAGGACCCTTGGCCCCTGATTACACGCCCTGCTCTCGATGCAGGACCGGCAATCGTTTCAAGCGGGCCAAGCGGCTCAGCCGTCGCCGAACGCAACAATCAGCAATTGTTCGGCTTAACCTATTCCGCCAGGAATCTGGCCAATACCTACGTCAACTCGGGGCAGTATACGTTCACAGGCAGCGGTGGCCCGGACGTTGGCCCATTCACTGGAAATCTGGAGGTTTATCCCGATTTGGTTGTATTAAACAACCCGGATGAGTTCAAAACCATCAACCGTGCAAGCAGCTTGACGGTGAGGTGGAATGGCGGCGATCCGCAAACGAACGTGCAGATTCAGGGCTTCAGCTACTTTGTCACGAACCTGGGAGCCCCAGTCGGCACTCCAACGGTGTTTCTTTGCCTGGTACCGAATAGTGCGGGACAATTCACCGTGCCAGCCAGCATCTTCAGTCAGCTTCCGCCGAGCGGATCCTTCACTTCATCTGGATTGACATTCGTTGTGCGCGGCTCCATAGCGGTGGCTCAGGCCAGCCGCGGCAACCGCGTCTCGATTCCGAACATTGACTATGGCACAGCTGCGAATAGCTGGTCCTGGGCATACCAGCCTAGGTACCAGTAGCAGATTCGAATGGAAGCAACGACCGAAAGCCACAACCGGTGCGCTTCTTTCAGTCAACTCGATCGATTCTATGCGTACACCCATCGTTGTAGCACCACCAAGTACCAGCAATCGCGGCAGCAAGAATACACCGGTCGCCTCTTAGACTGTTGCGCGGACTGATTGGAAGTGAAAGTTGAGGTTTACG
>JBKJUN010000930.1:0-1464 GCA_046590555.1 Bryobacter sp.
GGAAGCAGGCTGGTAGTCATAACGCATGCCGTAGTCGAGTGTGAGCTTCCGGGTGAGGCGCCACGTGTCTTGAATGAAGAAGCCCCAGGTGGGACGACGGTATTGAGGATCCTGCGCATTAGATACCGACGCAGTGTTGGCGTTGCCCATGAGGAAGCTGGCATAGGCGAAGCCTGCATTCCCGCCATTAAGGGCGACACCCTGAAGAGCGGGCATTGAGGTCTGCGCGACGTTGAAATCAAAGTTACCTGCGACGTTGCCAGTGGACTTGTTGGTGAAGTTATCAAATTTATATTCGCCGCCATATTTGACAGTGTGGTTGCCTTTGATCCAGGTGGCTGAGGCAACTGCGGTTGGTTTGTCCTGAAGATAGAGAGTGCGGTTTGTGGGACCAATGTTGAATCCGAGTCCGCCTTGGTTTCCGCCGAGGTTGGTAATTCGTGGGAAGCCAGAGCCGAAGCCGCCTTTTAGGCCGAGTTGACCGGCGGCATCGTAGCTGGTGATTACGTCGGGTGAAGAGTCAGGGTTGCGATAACGCTGGAAGCCGATTCCTAAGTGAAGCAGCAGGTTGGGGCGAAGAGAAGTATCGAAATTGATACGGGTGGTGTGGGAACGGATGATCTGGTCGCGGCGAGCGCTGATCGGATCGGGCAGACCTTCCTGGCCGTTGTCCTTGTCGGTGCGCTGCAGCGAGTAGTAGACGCTGATCTTGGTTGCATCGGTGAAGTTGTGATCGACTTTGATGCTGGGGATATCCTGGATTTTGCGGAAATTGTAGCGGCGCTCGAAGTTGTTGATCAGGCCGGGGATGCTCGCTTTGGGGACGAGGGCCTGGATTTTTAAAGAGACCGGATCGAGGAGCGATTGGGGGATCACGTTATTGGCGAATACGTCGCGATAGATCCGGCCATCAACCGTGCGGCTGGTGCGGGGATCGTAAATGCTGTTCTCGAGGATGGGGCGACCGAGCCCGTCGGTGCCCAGGTTACGGCCAGTGAGGGCAGATGAGAAATCGCCGTTTCGGAAGGCGTCGGTAGGGACGGTGCCGTAACCGTCAAACCTGCCTTCTTTGTTGAGGTACTTCTCATAGTTGACGAAGAAGAAAGTTCGGTTGCGGCCGTTGTAGAGTTTCGGGATGTAGACGGGGCCGCCGAAGGTGCCACCGAAGTTGTTGCGGCGAGTGCGTGGGCGGACGAGTTGGCTGTTGCCGTTGCTCGTGAAGGGGATGCCGGCGTTGAAGGCTTCGTTTACGAAGTAATCATAGACGGAGGCGTGGTAGGTGTTGGTGCCCGATCGGGAGGTGAAGTTGAAGAGACCGCCGCCGACCTGGCCGAATTCGGCGGAGTAATTAGATGTCTGGAGCGTGAATTCTTCTACTGCTTCTACTGAGGCTTGTGATTCGTCCGAGACTCGACCGTCGAGGGCGCTTGTGGTGTCCTGGCCTTCACAGATGATCTTGAAGGT
>JBKJUN010000120.1:0-3330 GCA_046590555.1 Bryobacter sp.
AACACAGTTCGGCTCTGCTCTGGCTCGATCGTCGTGCGGCCTTCTTCTACAGCCGCAATAGCCTTTTCAGCCAGCGGCTTCATGTTCACAAACCATTGCTTTGAAACCAGCGGCTCAACCACCGTCTGACAGCGCTCACACTTGCCCACGCTCAGCTTGTGCGGCTCGATCTTCTCAAGGAGCCCAAGCACCTTCAAATCTTCCACAATCTTCTTGCGCGCCTCGAAGCGATCGAGGCCTGCATAGCTGCCGCCGTTTGCGTTGATCTTCGCGTCTTCGCCGATCACCTGAATCTGCGGCAGCTTGTGACGCTGCCCGGCTTCAAAGTCATTCGGGTCATGCGCTGGCGTCACTTTCACAACACCGGTTCCGAATTTCGGATCGGCCATGTCGTCGAGAATAATTGGAATCTCGCGGTCACTTAGCGGCAGCTTCACGGTCTTGCCGTGCAGATGCAGATAGCGCTCATCGGCTGCGTTGATCGCAACCCCGGTATCACCGAGCATCGTCTCAGGACGAGTGGTCGCCACAACGAGAAACTCGTCTGTGCCAGCCACTGGATACTTGATGTGCCACAAGCTGCCATCGGTCTCGTCGTGTTTGACTTCAAGATCCGACAGTGCCGTGCCGCACCGTGGGCACCAGTTCACCATCCGCTCGCCGCGATACACAAGCCCGCGCTCGTGCAAGCCGCAGAAGACTTCGCGCACCGCACGCGAAAGGCCGGGGTCGAGAGTAAAGCGTTCGCGAGTCCAATCGCAGCTCACCCCTACTGTCTTCATCTGGCGCACGATTGCGCCCCCAGACTCAGCCTTCCACTTCCAGACCCGCTCTTCAAAAAGGTCACGGCCGAGGTCGTGTTTGGTCAGGCCTTCTTTGGCCATCTGCCGCTCCACCACCATTTGCGTGGCAATGCCGGCATGGTCTGTTCCGGGCAGCCAGAGCGTATTGAAGCCGCTCATGCGCTTCCAGCGCACCACCATATCGATCATGGTGTGTTCGAGCATGTGCCCCATATGGAGATTGCCCGTTACGTTTGGCGGCGGAATACAGAGGCTGAAAGGCTTCTTCTTGTTCGTCGCATCGGCCGCATAAAGACGCGACTCCACCCACCACTCAGCCCAACGCGTTTCAAAACGCTGGGGCTCATATACTTTTTCGAATTCCATGGAAACCTTTAGTTTAGTACTCTTGAGGTAGCACTGAGATCGACATGGGTACGCAGTCCCTGTCTTAGAGAGAGGAGACACACATGGCCGCAAATCGAGGAGACAGTTCCCGCTTCCACCGTCTGCGCAAGCAGTTCGTTCGCCGTCGCGAAGCAATGCGCGTTCTACGCGCCGAGCTGGTAGCAGCAGCAGTTGCTAAAAAAGCAGCAGCGTAGACCCCAGTAGACTCGGAAGATCCGTCGGGTGTTCTACGCGAATCGCTGTGAACCCGGCAGCTCTTGCGCTGGCCAGTCCAGCCTCTGAGTCCTCAAACACTAATGGCCGTTTCACCCCGAGCCTTTCTGCTGCAAGCAGATATGGCTCAGGGTGCGGCTTTAGATTCTTCACTTCATCCCCAAACACCGAAGCAACAAATCGATGCCTTACCGAGAGTGCCTCCAGCACCGGTTCCACCTCGATCCGATAACTCGATGTCACCAGACCAATCGGTAACTGGTCAAACCCCAACAAAAAGTCTCGAACCAAATCCGCCATCGGGGGAGATGCCAACATACGGTCCCTGAGCAATTCCTTCTTGCGCGGGTACTGCGCATAGAGCGCATCAAAGTCCACTCCTACCTCACTGGCAAGTTGCTGGATCATAGCCCGATCAGAAACGCCGATGCAGTTGCGGGCATACTCATCCCAGGTCAGCTTAATGCCAAAGGGAGTGAGCACGTCTTGCCAACACTCATAGTGGATGGGCTCGCTGTCCACCAGCGTGCCATCGAAGTCAAAAAGAATCGCGTCGTACTTCACTACTCTGACTGGTGATGCTCTCAACTATTGAAGCCTGAGAGAACTCAGCATGTTGTCGAAGTCGCGTTGTGCATTTTGCATTTCGCGCTCTGGAGCAATGAAGACGATATAAAGCATACCGCCGCGGTGCTCAATCGTTACAACCGTATCGATTTCATTTCCGCCATCGAGCGGTGACTTCGAAACCAGACGAGTCACGTAGACGTTTCGACCGTTTACCTGATTCTGGTTGATCTGTGGCTGAACCTTGCCCATGCTTGGGTTCTGTTGGATCATCTGCGAGATCAGCTTCTGAGTGTCGGCTCTGAAATCGAGCCTGCCGTCATCGTCTTCGTACTTGGCTACTATCACGCCGAATCCAATCTGTACTGCGCCATTTGCTTCCTGCTTGATGCCTTCTCTCGGAGCAATGGTGACAGTTGGACCTTTGGCTTCCCCTAAGCCGAGCCAGGCGGCGGGGTAGTTGATCGTGAAATCAGCTCCAGCCCAGGTTCGGCTGCCATCTGAATTTTGAGGCGGCTGATTCGGGATTTCGCCTGCGGCAGGTGCTTTCTTCTTCGGTGTAGGCAGGTTTCTGGCCAGTTGCTGCATTCTCTGGAACTTGCCAGTGTCGGTATTGAATTCGCGCTGGGGAAGCAGGGTCACTTCTTCACTGACGTACTTTACGCGGTTGCCGGGGTTGGGATGCGAGGAGAAGAAGTCGCTTCCGCCGGACTTCCCGCCTGCCTTCGCTTCGAGCGTTTCAAAAAAGCGGGCCATCTCGATGGGGTTGTAGCCAACCTGCGACATCATGCGTGCTCCCAGCAAGTCGGCCTGTTGTTCAGCGCCACGAGAGAACTTCATCAAGAGTCCGTTCGCGCCAAGCCCTACGCCCAACTGAGTGAGCATGCCTGTTATGCCGCCCTTAGATTGACCGTACATGCCCGCGATCATTGCCGGCAACTGAATCATATAGCTTTTGCTGACCTGGTTGGTGGAGTGTCGTAAGGCGACGTGTGACATTTCGTGGGCGATTACGCCCATCACCTGACTTTCGTTTTGCGCATTGAGAATAATCCCCGAATTGATGTAGATGGGGCCACCGGGGAGCGCAAAGGCGTTGATGCCTGGATCGTTGACGACCTTGAAGACGAAGGGGAAACCGTTCGCCTGGGGTTGGGTCGCGATTTTTTGGCCGAGGGAGTTGACGTAGTCCACCAGAGGGCCAGACTGTATGACATCGTATTGCTGCTCGATTTGCTGCGCATACTCCCTGCCCATCTGGACGTCCTGATCCTTCTTAAAGAAGTTCATGCCGGGTTTGATCTCTTTTAGCTTGGCGGCTTGGCCGTAGAGCTGGGACGTCAGGATTAGGGTGAGAAGG
>JBKJUN010000142.1:0-5650 GCA_046590555.1 Bryobacter sp.
ATGTTTGATGCCCTGGAAATGCCACACACGTTTGCCCGTGCGGGCATCGAGGGCAAGGATGCAATTTGCGAAAAGGTTGTCGCCGATCCGATTGGCCCCATAGAAATCGAACGAGGCTGACCCGGTTGCAGCAAACACCATGCCGAGTGCGGGATCGATGCTGAGTCCAGCCCAGGCATGGTGTTTGCTGCAACCGGGTCAGCCTCGTTTGATTTCTATGGGGCCAATCGGATCGGCGACAACCTTTTTGCAAATTGCATCCTTGCCCTCGATGCCCGCACGGGCAAACGTGTGTGGCATTTCCAGGGCATCAAACATGACGTCTGGGATATGGACTTTCCCGCCGCACCCAGCCTCGTCACCGTGACACGCAATGGACGCAAAGTGGATGCCGTTGCACAACTCACCAAGACCGGATTTGTGTTTGTACTGGATCGCAAAACTGGCAAGTCGTTGTTTCCTGTCGAGTACCGTAAGGTACCTGCTTCCATGCTTGATGGCGAAGTGCTCTCGACCACGCAGCCCTACCCGCTGAAGCCGCCCCCGTTTACGCGTCAGAACTTTACTGAGGCCATGATCACCAACCGCACGCCAGAGGCGCATGCGGCGGCGCTCAAGCAATTCCGCAGTGTAGATTCCAACGGTATGTACACGCCGCCCAGCCTGCGCGGCACCATGATCTTCCCCGGTGTGGATGGTGGCGGCGAATGGGGTGGGGCGGCCTTCGATCCTGAGACCGGCTTACTCTACGTCAACTCCAATGAGCAACCGTGGATGATCCGCATGGTCAGCAACGACACCACCTCGCTCTACAAAAACAACTGTGGCGGGTGCCATGGCAGCGACCTCAAAGGTGCTCCACCGTCCTTCCCCTCGCTCGTCAAGATCGGCGAGCGCAAGTCTCGCGAGGAATTGACCGCGGTCATTCGCGAAGGCAGCGGCCGCATGCCAGGTTTCGATCACCTTGGCAAAAACATCACCGAAATCGTAGACTTCCTCATCACGGGGAAAGATGCTGTTGATACCGTGAACACCGCCGACCCCAACTACCTGAAGTACCGCAACGAGGGCTACATTCTCTTTCGTGATCCTGACGGCTATCCGCCGATTACACCACCCTGGGGCACCCTCAGCGCGATCGACCTCAACAAGGGCACCATCCGATGGCGCATTCCGTTTGGCGAGTATCCAGAGCTTGTCGCAAAAGGCTTGAAGAATACGGGTAGCGATAATTATGGCGGCCCGGTTGTTACCGCCAGCGGTCTGCTCTTTATCGCGGCCACAAGCTTTGACAAGAAGTTTCGCGCCTTTGATAAACTGACCGGCAAGCTGATGTGGGAGACCACACTTCCTGCTGCAGGCAACGCCACTCCGTCGATTTATGAGATAAACGGCCACCAGTACATCGTCATCGTGTGCGGCGGAGGCAAGAACGGCGCGGCATCAGGCGGAAGCATTGTCGCCTACGCTCTACCCTAGCGCCAGTATGCCTTCGGTCGTCGCGTGAAGCAGCGTCAGCCAATAGCGGGCCTGATTCTCAGGCCATTCTGCCGAAGGGGATGGGTCTGCTCGCCAAGTCCCGTAAGCAGACTGACTCTCAAGCCATAGCTCCCGCTTGACCCTGGACTTTTTCGTCAATCGTTTGCGCCAACTCTCCGGCAAATTTGCCTTCTTCGCGGCCCACTTCTGCGCCTGCCGCAAGCCTGGATGCAGCTTCCAGCAGCGCTGCGCCGCAGCTTCAATGCGTGACAATGCAAACAGCAACTCACGCTCTATCGTGCCCGCAGGAGCCGTCTCAAGCAATCGATCAGCCCCTGCCACAAAAGAGGCGAACCGCACCAAGGCCTCAGCCCCGCGCAGAGCACCTTGCAAGAGCGCCCGCTCGCGCTGGTCCACCTTCGACACGAAGCGCTCTATTTGCTCATCACTCAAACTCCGAAACCGTCCCGCCGGCATCGCCAGCAGCGACGCCCGGCCTGCGACATAGTGCGGATAATCGCCAGCCCCGAACAAAGGATTCTTCCCCGGTGCACGCTCCGTGAGCCCCATTAGACGCGCATGCTCCACGGTACCGGAAAAGCTCAGCCCTGCCTCATATGCATGCAATTGTTCCCCCCACGGCACCGCCCCATACTTCTCTTCCAGCCGCAGCCGGGCCGACGAAAGCATTCGGTTCAACTTCTCGTCAATCGGGTCCTGATACGCCTCCAAATCAAAAGATTGCGCACCCTCGTGATTGGTCGCATCTACGTCGAGCGCCCGCTTCATCTCGATCCAGAATGACTGCTCAAGCAAAACACTCATGGGTGCCACTTCTGCATCCACCTCACCGATCCGAGCCAATTCCCGCGCTACAAGCTCGGCATTGATCTTTCCATCCCGAACCTGCTCTAACCCATCCGCCTGCAACGTCGCAAGCTCCCCCGTCCACCTTGTCTGGCATGTGTCAAAGTAATACTCGCGACACGATAGCGGCCGCGCTGCATGTACTCCGCACACTCGTCTCGGCGTCCCATCCGTTTCGCGAATGTAGGTCAAGAACACACACGGGCTTGTGGGTATATTCGCCCTGCGCCGCAGATGCGTCACCACGCTCGAATTCGGATCCTCCACAAACGACCGTCGTTTCAAGTCGCTATCTTCGCCTTCAAATCGGTCCTGCGTAAACCGCAACATCCATTGCGCCGGGCTCAGATCAAAGAAGGTCGATAGCCGCAGGATGTCGAAGGCCGTGAGGTAAATCGGATCCTCGCTAGAACAACAG
This sequence comes from Bryobacter sp., assembly GCA_046590555.1. GTDB lineage: Bacteria > Acidobacteriota > Terriglobia > Bryobacterales > Bryobacteraceae > Bryobacter. The sequence goes on from JBKJUN010000142.1 coordinate 2,765, forward strand.
GTGCCGCTCAAACAAGAGTGGCAAACCGCCTGCGGGCTCTCGAATTTCTGCGACCCCGCCGCCTTCGTAGGATACATCCGGAATAGAGAATCTCCTGCGATCATCGTACCTCCGCCCATCGCTGCAATTTTGGTAGCATCTTCGGGAAGGATAACCCCTCCCGCTCCCAGTTAAAATCCCGCAACCCATCTATCGCCGCCCAAGTAGCATGAAAGCGCCGATAATCGATCTTCCCCTCCTTTGCCCCCCAACTCCCGTCCTCGTTTTGACTCTCGATCAGATACTCCATCGCATACCGGATCGCCGGCTCTTCCGTACTCAGCCCAAACGCCCGCAGACTGTCAATAAACTCCCCAGCCATATCTGGATTATTGTTCTCAATCGGAGTCGCCCAGTGCGTTGCAAGAAAACTATACTCTTCCGGTAGCCAATAAGGAGAGAGGAGAAAACGCCCGTAGTCATTCAAGGTATAAACAATGTGCGTAATGCAGTAGACCGAATCATGAAAGGCAACATCGCCCTGCTTTGGCGATCGGTACTGTCGCATCTCCGGCAGCCACTCCATTACTTCCTCGTACGGCATACGCAACGGCACCCCATATCGTGCCCCGCAGTATGCCGAAGTAAAACTCAGATACCAGGCACGCATTGCTGGCACCATCTCCAACTTTGCCTTGCATGCCACACACCGCCGGGCCCCACGCACATTGGATGCTGCGCATTCGCACGCTTCCGGCACATCTCTCGGTGGAGCCTCCACTCTCGGATCATAAGTGTAGTACTCGCACACCTCATGCTCCAGCACCAACTTGCGTAAGGCCTTCTTCACTTCCGGGTAGTGAAATCCAATTCGAGAAACCGCATCAAACGTCTGCACTGCCGTTGTTACCGATTCTGCACTACCGTCATAGAGGCCTTCGCGACGTTGCTCCATCCACGCCCGAAAGGCATCCAACGTCACGGTCCTCGCTCTGATTTGCAACTCGGGATCTCGCGCCGTGGCCGCCATAAAGCTGCAGCAATATAACAGGCCACTCCCAAATTGCTCTAGTCCTCCACGCCTCCGCGACAACCCTTCGATAAAGCTCATTCCGCGATCAATAGCCCTCGCCCTTGCGGCATCAAAGCTGCGTGACATAGGTGATTTAGTGGTCCTCTGAAATTAAAAGGCCCCAATCGGACCCTAAAACATAAAATCCTTTGACTGTTTTAACACAAGAGACTATAAGTGAGGGAGGGCTGGACAAGCTGATACGCGTGAGCGACAGAATAAAACTATCTAGCCACCCTCTCAATGAGGAAATGTTTCTTGGATGAGGAGAACAATTTATGCCAGCACCAAAGCTGCCGAAAATTCCAAAGCTAGTTCCGCCTAAGGTCGGTCCAAAGCCCCCGAAGGTTATCAACCCGAAGATCATCGTCATTCCGAAGATCATCATTCCGAAGATCATCATTCCGAAGCCACCTCCAAAGATCCTTCCCAAGCCAGGCTTCCCGCCGCCGCCGAAGTTCCCGAAGTTCCCGAAGGTCCCGAAGTTCCCGAAGATCCCGAACCCCAAGATCGTTGTGAATCCTAAGATTGTCATCAATCCCAAGATCATCGTCAATCCCAAGCTTCCCAAAATCATCGTCAACCCCAAGGTGGTTACTCCCAAAATTGTCATCCCCAAGCTAAACCCAAAGGTACCCAAAATTGGCCCCGGGCCTGGACCTGGACCAATTATTCGATAGATCTGATTCTCATTGGAACAAAACGCGCGGAGCCCACCAAGCTGCCGCGCGTTTTGTCTTTTCTATTCGTTCCGGCAAACAAAAGCGATAGCATAACGATGGAGGTATCTGCTCTCTCATGTCTTCGCAGATCAATAGACGCTTCTTTTTTTACGGACCGCTCCTTGCAGGCGCAGTTCCAGCCGCTGGCTTTGGCAGTGCGGCCTCTCTCAAAATGCTCGGCTACAAAAGCCCCAACGAAAAACTGAATATCGCCGCCATCGGATCCGGTGGCAAGGGCCACAGCGACATCCAGGGTTGCATCAGTGAAAACATTGTCGCCCTTTGCGACGTAGACGAAAAGCGGGCCGAGCGCGCCTTCAAGCAGTTCGACAAGGCGACCAAGTACAAGGACTACAGGAAGATGCTCGACGAGCAGTCGAAGAACATCGACGCTGTCATCGTCGCGACCCCAGACCACATGCACGCCACAACGGCCATCGCCGCGATGGAACGCGGCAAGCATGTGTATTGCCAGAAGCCCCTCACCCGCACTGTTTGGGAAGCCCGCCAGATGCGCGAGACGGCCAATAAGTTTGGCGTTGCTACGCAGATGGGTAACCAGGGTTATTCCAACGAAGGTACACGACAGGTTGCAGAGATCGTCTGGGCCGGCGAACTTGGCCAAGTGAAAGAAGTCCATGCCTGGACCGACCGCCCCTGGTGGCCCCAGGGTACAACTGAAATCCCTGCACCAACTGAAGTGCCAAATACTCTTGAGTGGGATCTCTGGCTCGGCTCTGCCGACAAACGTCCGTTTACCACTGGCGGACCTGACTTCAAGTCGCCCTATGGCGGTTTCTATCAGCCCTTCAACTGGCGCGGCTTCTTCGACTTCGGTTGCGGTGCCCTTGGCGACATGGCTTGCCATATCCTGGGCGCGCCCAACATGGCGCTCAAGCTGGGTTCGCCCACCAGTGTCGAATGCATCATGAAGGAAGGTGTTTCGAGCTTCCAGTTCCCCAAGAAGTCGATCACCAAGTTCTCCTTTCCTGCCCGCGGCAGCATGGGCCCAGTGAATATCTTCTGGCATGACGGCCAGGCAGATCGCCAAGCCATTCGTCAGTCGGTACGCCTTCGATCTTCGGGCTTTCTTTCAGACCGTCATGCCAGAAG
>JBKJUN010000242.1:0-10103 GCA_046590555.1 Bryobacter sp.
CCCGCCGGTTCATGAAAGTCTTGGCCTCACGCATGCCAGGCTTCAAGGTGCCCTGGTGATTCACTATCACCTGATAAATCGGTTCCAGTAATTCGCGGTACTTCTTCAACCCCTCGACACCAAGCAGGTCGACATAGGCCTTGGGCGACTCGGGAAGAATACTTATGGCTGCATTTGATCGCATGGTAAAGAGACGCTCGGCCAGATCCTCGGGACTGCCCGGAAACAACCTGGCAACGCGCAAATGCAATGTCCCAAATTCTCGCTGCAGTTCCTCAAGTCTTGACGATGACTTGCCTTGCAAGCCAAGCAAACGGTCCAGACCAACCATCGCACTCTCAACCAGCGGCAGCAGATGCCCGGTAGGGGCAAAATCGAGACAAGCCCGCATCGACTCCAGCAGAAACTGTGCCGACTTTGCGATCTCGGCAGGCTTGAGGCTTCGTCGTTGTCCTGAAAGTTGATTGAAGCCGTCGAGGGCATCCTCAATCGCCTTAGCCGCAACCTCGAAGGATTGGTGAGTACCGGCGTAGAAGTCGAGTCGTTGCCTGAAGTCGGGCGAATCCTTCGCCACGCCAAGCAGCCATTCGCTCAATTGCTCACGCGAGTGTTCCAGCAGAAATTGACGTAATTCCTTTTTCGTCTTTGCCACGGTCTAACTAGCGTAGCGAAGCCAGCGATAAAGTAACAGCGCTGCGACAATGGCAAGACCCAAACTCAAACCCATCCACAAGCCCGCAACTCCAAAACCACCCCAAAAACAAAGCCAGCCGCCAACAGGCAAACCAATCACCCAGTAACCAAAGAGACCAGCAAGAAACGGTGCGTGCGTATCGCCGCGACCGCGAAGCGCACCTGTCGCCACCACCTGAATCCCGTCAAATAGCTGAAATGCAGCGGCCCAGAACAGGAGTGGCACAGCATAAGCAACCACTCGCTCGTCGACTGTATAGACCCTCAAAATCGCTTGCGGAAAAAGAAACATCACCGCAGCCGACGCCGCCATACAACCAGCCCCAGCTAGAATTGCGGTGTTCCCGGCTACTTGCGCATCGACTCGATTTCCTGCCCCAATAGCATTACCCACTCTCACTGCCGCAGCACTCGATATCCCAAGCGGCACCATGTATGCAAGCGCTGCATGATTGAGCGTCACCTCATGTGCGGCCAGCGCAACGGCAGGAAATCGCCCAGCCAGTGCAGTCGCCGCCCCAAAGACAGCAATCTCAAGAAAGATGTGCCCTGCAGCCGGGAGCCCCAATCGAAACAGCAGCCCGATACGAGCCCAGTCAGGCGAATCCCAACGAAACAGGCTGGCATCCTTGCGAACCAGCACTACCACAAGAAAAAGCCCCAGATAGATACGAGCCCCGACCGTAGCCCAGGCCGACCCCGTCACACCAAGTCTCGGCGCACCCCAATTCCCGTAAATCAGAACCCAGTTCAAAAGCAGATTCACCAGATTCGCACTCAGCAATGCAACCGTTACCGGCCTCACCATATGCAGGCTCTGCATATAGCGCCGCTGTACCGTGTAAAGCGAGATCGGAAAAACGCTTAGAGCCAGCACATAGGTAAAGGGCTTTGCCAATTCGTACACCGAAGGCTCGAGGCCCCACAGGCCCATCAGCGGCACCATCAGCCACATGGCTCCTAGCAGCACGGGCGCGCAGAGGAGCGAAAGCCAAAATCCCTGCCGCAAGGAATGTCCAGCGTCCTCAAGATCACCTGCTCCAAAAGCTTGCGAGATCAGCGTATCGAGCCCAAGCAGCAATCCGATCGAGATCAAGCCAACCGTATTGAAAATTATGCTACCGATCGCAACAGCTCCGATTGCCTCTGCCCCAAGGCGGCCCACCATGATCGTATCGACCACGCCCATCAACATCCAGCCCAACTCAGCAAGTATGACTGGAATAGCCAATTGCAGCAGTGGACGAAGTTCAGAACGCATACTTGTCATAATCGCAATATGCGTCTTATGTTGGCGGCTCTTTTTGCTCACTCCGTCTGGGCCGGCGTTATCGTCGAAGAATACAAAATCCTGAGTGAAGCGAAACTACGCCCGCGCGAGACGGTCGTTCTTCAGATTCGAGCCTACGGCCGAGTCGAACAGGAAGGCAAAGACACACGCCAGGGTCGCGTAGAAGCCGGTACCTGGAACTTGCGCACGCTCGAGGAAAACGGCGGCTGGTTCTCAAAACGCTTCCGTTTTCAAGGTAAAGACAACGAAACAATTCTCAAAGAAGAGAAGACCGGATGGGCTGCTGTACTGGGCCAGGCTGCTGGGCAATTCGTAAACAAAGACAGCGTCCTCTACACGGCCCCCACCACTCCGGGAACCTACACTGTAGAGGTCTCCTCCACTGAAGCTGGCAGCATCGTATCTGGCCAGATCAAGCTTGAAGTCTCTGCCAATGCGCCGTCAAGCTGGAAAACTCCGCTTAAACTTTTCGCAATCGAACCCGACACCGATCCATACCGGAAGATCGCCGAGCGTTACGCCCCGTACGTAGCGCAGGAGACCTGGTTCGACCCACGCGCCGACTACCTTCACCGCTTCGATTACGACGGGGATTGGGATGGTGACAACAACTGGGAAAATCTCGACAAAGGCTCCCCTCAGGGCTTCGTCTACTACGCTGCGATGGAGACAAGCAGCCACTGGTTTTTGCACTACAACTTTTTCCATCCGCGTGACTATTCAGACAACTGCATTGCCGGCACCTGCCACGAAAACGACAACGAAGGAGTGATTGTTACGGTGCGCAAGGACGGCACAGAATTTGGCCGACTCGAAATTATGGAGACTCTCGCCCACAACAATGTCTACACCTATACCAACCGGCGCGAGCTGAGAGCAAAACTGCACAACGTCGACGGGCCGCTTGAGGTGGTTGATGAAACCCATCCGGTGGTTTTTCTCGAAGCTGGCGGCCACGGTGCCTTGGGCGGTGGAGACCGCAAGAGCTTCTTTGATGCCAGGCGCCTGGTCTGGAAACAAAACACGGGGATCACCTACAAGTTCAAAGGAACTGCAGAGGTTCCCGCCGGAGGAGTAGACGAAGAGATCGGTTACGAGCTTCTACCCATCTATGAGCACTGGTGGAAGAAGCATCAACAAGGCCCGGCGTGGCAATCCAAAACCTTCGCCGACTATTTCGTCTATCAGCCTTTCGGCAATCGCCCCAAACCCGAAAATCCGCGCATCTCAAGTGCCTTCCTCGGCAATAAGCACAGTGCCAACAAGGCCCGGCCCTTCTGGGGCTGGTTTGACACCAAAGGGCGAGCAAAGAAAATACTCGCGCCAGGACAGTGGGCCCTCGATCCCGCTTATAGCGTCTTTCAAAGCCTCACATTCCCGAAGAAAGAAGTTTGGTCGATGGATTACACTTTCAATCCCTATCTGGGGTTCCAGTAAGTGGAGGTCTGGCAGTACGCAGCTGGGATGTCCTGCGCCTTCATGGTCGGGATGGCCAAGACAGGAATGCCAGGTCTTGGCATCCTCTCGATCCCAATCATGGTCTTGACAATCGGGGACGCGCGCCTCGCGGCAGGCTTCATGTTACCGATCCTGTGCTTTGCCGATCTCTTCGCTGTTTACTATTGGCGCAAGCACTCAGCAGCCGGAAAACTCTTCTCCCTTCTACCCTGGGTTCTTGCTGGCATGATCGCCGGAGCCTTCACCCTGTCGCTGCCCGAGCGCTATTTGCGCCCGATGGTGGGAATCATCATTCTGGTGATGCTCTGCCTCTACCTCTGGCGACGCTACAGTTCCGACGAGATCCCATCGGCACACCCAATTCCTTACGGTATCGCTGCAGGTTTTTCAACTACAGTTGCCAACGCAGCAGGCCCGGTGATGGGCCTTTATCTGCTATCCAAGCGTCTGCCCAAGGAAGAATTTGTCGCCACCGGCGCCTGGTTTTTCTTTTTCATCAACATCGGCAAGCTACCGATTTACCTCTGGCAGGGCCTGATTAGCACAACTTCGCTGCAGTTTGGAGCCGTCACAGCACCCGCTGTCTTCGCTGGAGCAATGGCCGGCCGCTGGCTCATCTACCGCATCCCTACGAAGGTCTTTGAGGGTTCCGTAATTGTCCTGACAGCCCTATCGACGATCTTGCTGCTGCGTTAGGCGAAAAGGTCAGATACGACTTTGCCTTTTACCAATTCTCTTGGTTGATTCAAGTGGTTCCGAATCTCCATTTCAGGGTCAATACCGAGAGCGTAGTAAATCGTAGCCAGGAGATCATTCGGGTGAACCGGTTTCTCCTTCGGGCTCGAAGCTGTAGCATCAGATTCGCCATATTGCATGCCACGAGCAATTCCGGCACCAGCGATGACCGAGCTATAGCAATAGGGCCAGTGATCGCGTCCATCGGGACTGTTGACGTTACCAGAAGTTGATAGGCCCATTCGCGGGCTGCGTCCAAATTCGCCAACAGCAACCACCAGCGTCTCCTTCAAAAGACCACGATCATCCATATCCTGCAACAAAGCAGAGAGAGCACGATCTAGTTTGGGGCAGTGCAGATTCTTGAGCGGACCAAAGTTAGCTGCGTGTGTATCCCAGGCGGTCTTCTCAGGGTCCCCATTGGCAACAGACGGCCAATTCACTTGCACAAAGCGCGTTCCCGCCTCAATCAGGCGCCGGGCCATAAGAACACTTTGACCAAACGTATGTTGGCCATAGCGCTCTCGCATAGCTGGCGTTTCTTTTGACAAATCCATCGCGTCGCGAGCCTTACCGCTCAAGACGAGATCATAGGCCTTGCCGTAATACTCATCTACTGCACTGGCATTCAATGCCTTCTCAAGCTCGGGCATCGAACCGTTGATCCCCTTCAACAGATCAAAGCGATCCTTAAGGCGGCTGGCAGGGATTTCCTTACGAAGCGAAAGATCTTCAAGCGTTATCTTCTCTGCCGGATCCTGATAGAGGCGATACGGGTCATAGGCCTTTCCAAGAAAGCCAGCCGCTCCGCCCTTGCCAATGATTCCAGACTCCTGCAACGGCCGCGGCAATTCGATAAACGGCAACATGGCGTCCGTAAGTGGCTTGAGCTTACTGATATGGCTTCCGGCGGTTGGGAAATCCGCTGCGTTGGGCGGCTCAAGCTGCCCGGATGGCGAAACCTTGTCCGGCGGATATCCAGTCAACATCTGATAAATCGCAGCCGTGTGATTGAACAAGCCATTCGGCGTATAGCTCATCGAACGAATGAGCGTCACCTTGTCCATCGTGTTCGCCATCATCGGCATGTGCTCGCCAATGAACGTACCAGGAATCCTGGTCTTGATCGGCTTGAATTCCCCACGGATATTCGAAGGAGCATCGGGCTTGGGGTCCCAGATATCGATATGACTTGGGCCTCCCTGCAGGAAGATCATGATCACGTTCTTGGCATTTCCAAAGCCGCGAGCACCGGCGTATTTCTTCGCCACTTCGTTAGCCAGCGCCGCCTTCTGACTCATAAAGAATCCAGGCAAATGCAGGCCAGCCAAGCCAAGCGAACCAATTCGCATCAACTCTCGGCGCGTAGGGCCTTCGCAGGTTCGAGCGGAATATCCAGGAATGTTCAGCATGATCGTTTTCTCCTAGTAGCTGTAGAGGAAGCCTTTGCTATTGAGTAAGGCCCAGAGTAAATCTTGGGCCCGGGTGGCGCGGGCACCGCCCGCCAGGTACTTGATGCCGTTGTCAGCTTCCTGTTTGGTGGGGAAGCGGGAAATTGTAGCCAGATACAGCTCTTCGATAATGGCCTGATCGGGTTTACCAGCCAGGACAAGTTTCGCGACACGGCCCTTCGGGTCAGCCACGGCGTCAGAAATCGTCGTGCCATTTACCAGGTTCAAAGCCTGCGGAAGACTAAAGTCAGCGCGGCGTTCGCACTCGCAAGCAGACTCGCGATTCGGCCGGCCAAACAAATCGAGGAAGCCGTCTTTGCCAACATGCGGATCGGGCAATTGACTCGCACTGGTATCTTCGGGCACTTCCGGAAAATTCGGTTTTGCCCCGGCAGCCATCGTCACCGCATCGGCCAGTTGTTCTGAAGTGAGCCTTCTCGGCATAGCGTGCGAGAAGTTCTCTGCGTCCCCCGCATTCCACTCGTTATTCAAGAAGCTGGCTTGATAGGCCCGTGAGTTCACAATCGTCCGCATCAGGTGCTGCAAGTCGAAATTGTGATCGATCAAGTCTTTGGTCAGAGCTTCGAGCAACTGCGGATTTACAGGCGGATTCGACGCACGGATGTCGTCGACTGGATCAATAATGCCTTTGCCAAAGAAGTAACTCCAGGTGCGGTTTGCGATGGCCTTGGCGAAGAACGGATTCTGCTTGGACACAAGCCAGTCAGCCAATGCATCGCGACGCCGCTGATCGGTCGGAATCTTCACCGGAGTCGCCGAAGCAATCAGAAACTCAGGGGCCATCACACGGCTGTCCTTGGGGTGCTTCATCTCATAATCCGCACGCTGGTCGTAGACAATCTCCTCACCCACTTCATAACCGGGCCGCAGTCCCACAGCAGAAAAGAACGCTGACATCTGGTAGTACTGATTCTGCGTCCACTTCTCAAACGGATGATCATGGCACTGCGCACACACCATGCGAACGCCAAGAAAGACCTGTGTCGTCTTCTCCATCGTGGGTTTGGGCTCGCGCGTGGTGCGGAAGTAGTTAGCGGCAGGGTCGTCGTAGGAAGATCCTTTACTGGTCAGCAACTCGCGAACCATTTTGTCGTAAGGCTTGTTGGCAGCGATCGAAGAGTGAATCCACTCCCGGAATCCGTAGGTGCCTTTCTCTCCCAGAAACTTGCGGCTCGACTGCAGCAGATCACCCCACTTCACCGTCCACTGGTCGGCATAGGCGGGGCTTGCAATCAACTTGTCGATCTTGCGGCTGCGCTTCAGTCTTTGCGGTGCCGGGTCTGAAAGAAAGCTGCGAACCTCGTCCGGTGTCGGCAGTGCGCCAGTCAAATCCAGCGTCACGCGGCGTAAGAACGAAGCATCATCAGTGGCAGGAGAAGGTTGCAACTTCAGCTTCTGCAGCTTGGCATCAATGTGTTGATCGATATAGCTGTATTGGGGAAGTGGCTTCCAGGCGAAGCCAGGTTTCGGGTTCAGGATCGTAACCGGAATGGTCGAATACTTGCCCTGGTAACGCACCAGCAGCGTAGCTTCACCGGTCCGCAAGCCGTCAACTTTGGCCGTAGCATCCACCTTGGCCAGATCCGGGACATTCGATTCAATTGTGGCTTCTTTAGTGACGTCGCGAGTTTGCCCATCGGCAAAGCGTGCCGTCACCTTAACCTGTGCAGACTCACCAGGCTTGGGCATAGCGAGTTCTTTCGGCTCAACTTCGATTGCGGCAACTGCATCTTTGGCCGGGTCTCCATAAGGCACGCCCTGCGCAATCCAGCTCTCGATCGTCTTGTAATAGGCCGAGGTCTGCTCAAAGCGAAGCCCGCCGCCATGCGCCACCTGCATCACAGGCTTGGCCAGCATCAAGCTACGCTTCGGTTCACTTCGATTGAAGCGCCGCCCGCTCAAGTCATAAAGCAATGCCTGGTAGTCGAACTGCGGATCATAGCCACGCAGAGAAAGCTTGAAGCCATTCTTTCCTTTGGCCGCACCATGGCAGGGGCCAGAAGTACAACCAGTCTTGTTCAGGATCGGAGCCACATCCCGCAAGAAGGTAACGGATTGGGCACTGGCAACAAATGCGAGGCTAGCGAGGATTAGTATTGGACGCATTGGACTTGGTCTCTTCTATTTGGAGTTCTGGTACATCGAGGCGCAGCAGTGGCGAGAAAACATCTATCGCCCCCATCAGCCGCCCGGAAATCCCTATATTGTAAGGGCCAGGAATTGAGTTCTTCGAAGTCGTCACAAGAAAGGTACCCGTTCGCTTGTCGGTCTTGTCCTGTTCGATCTCGATAATCCGTGTGCCTTGCAGGTTCGGCAGATCCACATTCACCGTATCAGGCACAGCCAGCATGGAGTTAGTGGCCTGCCACTTCCAACGAAAACGATATTCGAACCCGGATTCTTTCTGCTCTGTCTTAAGAAGCATCAGCTCAAGATTTGCCGGCGTAGCAGCAGTAGTGGCAGCAGGCAGCAGATACCCCAGCGGCTTGCCGTTGAGCGCGCGCTGCCGATCAACAACGCCCTGCGTGTTGGCACCATTTACGGCGATGAGATAAGCAAAGCCAGTTGCCTCGCGCTCCATCCCTTCCCCCTTCACCAGAAATCCGATGTCGGTCGCCGGTAGGCTCAGGTCTTTCTCAGCAGTAAACGAAAGCGTCGCACGCCGATTCATCGTGCGAACCAACGGATCGGGAATCTCAGCCGCAAGATCACCACCAGAAACCTGAATCCCTTTGGGCAGATGCATCGGGGTCACCTTCAACGCACCCATGAAGCCACGACGTTCGACATCCACCGCTACAATCGCCGTCCCACCCGCAGGAATATTTACAAACGGGGTAATGATCGTGGCACGAATATCGTGAACTGCTTTGCGCATCGTCAGGCGATAAGCGTAATTGGGGCCGCCGCGTTGTGCCAGGTCTTCCACCGTAACCTTCAGCTTGGTAGCACCCTGTGGAGCCTGGAACATCAGAAAAGGGTCGCCCAGCGTCCGGCTCGATACTTGCACCGCAGCCACATCCACCGGCAGCGGGCCATCCCCAGCCGAAGCCAGCCGCTTACCAGATTCGTCGTAAACCGTAATGAGACCAGTAAGCTTTGAAGTGCCAAGCTCCCGGGCCTGTAGCTCGAAGAAGAAGTCTTCCCCGCCCTTCACGGCAATTTCATAGCTATCCACCTCAGCTGGCTTATCAAGCCGGCCATTGATCGTGAGTGGAAGCTGAATGGGCGCAGTCAGCGGCTCGCGCACTTCCGGATAATCCCCAACAGCAAAGGGAAGCGGCAGCGCAGGTGAGTCTGAAAAATTGACATTCACTTGACCAAGCTTCGTCTTCAGGTCTGCTTTAACAGCCGTCTTATTGAGCAGAACTTCAACCTCTTCCCCGCGGCGGCCTCCCAGCGGGAAGATCTCACTCGCGTAGGCATAAGTGCCAGTTTTGAAGCGATAGTAATCCTGCATCTGGTTTGAAAATCGAGCGTCGAAAATTTCGACATAGACAAAGCTTTCTTTGGTGAAGCTGAGCTCAAGCCTTGGATCGAGGCTCAAACTCGGATCATCCTCCGACCTCCCAATTCGTTTGCCAGAAGCATCATAAACCTGAATCACAGGGTCGATCGCTGAACCCACCCGGCGCGCTTCAACTTCAAACACACGGCGCTCCCCAGCCTTCACCGGAATCCGGTACACATCGCGCTCAGGGCCCTTCAGTTTTCCATTGACGGTGATTGCGGTAGCGGGCAGAGTCTGCGCCTTCTCGATGGAATCATTCTGATGCGGCAAGGAACCCGCTCTCGACTCTTCTTCCACGATCTCAGGGAAGGCCCCAATCGATAGCAAAAGGATATTCGACAGGCCATTGGCCGCCTTAACTCGAACGGTATAAGTTCCTACCAGCCAATCCCCGGTTGGTTCAACCAGGTAGTTGATATAACCGGCTTTGTCAGACCCAAGTGGCGTAAACGTAGCGGGCAAATTAGAAATCACTATTGGCCCCTCGCTGAGGTCCTTACCCACCAGCGTCAACTCAAACGGACGCCCCTTCTGAGCGCCCCTTGGCTGCATCTCCGTAATCGTAGGAGCGGCACCACTCAGTGTGAGCGCAGCGGCAAGAATAAACAAGCTTCTCATTGGGCACCAGCCGAAAGCGAAAGTGGCACAGGGATGAATTCGCGAATCAGACTGCCATCGATCGTCGAGTAAAGTCTAACCTTGCCATCAAAGCCTCCCGTAGCAAGTGTTTTACTATCAGGTGAAAATGCCACGGTATAAATGCCAGCACTATGGCCAGTGCAACGAGCAGCAAGCTTCCCGGTTTCTGCATCGTATAGCGTCACGGCAGGCGATCCGCCACCAATGGCAATCAACCTGGCATCAGGAGACCAGTCCAAAGCCGTAATCGGCCCATCCTGCCGCTCGATCCGCCGCACCAGCGTCGAGTCGTCCGCGATCTTCA
>JBKJUN010000274.1:0-18647 GCA_046590555.1 Bryobacter sp.
GTTCAGCTTCGTGAATGCGTTTCTGGACTGGGGCTATTCGATGCTGGCCCTGTTCTTCTTCTATCTGCTGTACAAGGTGTATTCGATGCACCTGGCGCGGATCGACAAGGAGATGCAGCATTCCGAGCAAATGGCGGATTTGCATTTGCGGACAATTGAAGCGCTGGCTCTGGCAATTGAATCGAAGGATGAGACGACGCATGAACATTTGCAGCGAGTGCAGGTGTATGCACTTGAGGTTGGGCGTGATTTAGGGATGGGGAATGAAGAGCTTGAGGCGCTTCGTGCGGCGGCGATTCTGCATGATATCGGGAAGCTGGCAGTGCCCGAGCACATCATCTCGAAGCCTGGAAAATTGACTCCTGAAGAGTTCGACAAGATGAAGATCCACCCGGTGGTGGGCGCGGAGATTCTGGAGCGGGTGCAGTTTCCTTACGACGTTTCGCCGATTGTATTGGCACACCACGAGAAGTGGGATGGCAGTGGTTATCCGTATGGAACCAAGGGGATGGATATTCCGCTGGGGGCGCGTATTTTGAGTGCAGTGGATTGTCTGGATGCGTTGGCTAGCGACCGGCAATACCGCAGAGCGTTGCCGCTGAATGAGGCGATGGCAGTGGTGGAACGAGAGAGTGGAATCAGTTTTGATCCGCGTGTGGTGGATGTGTTGAAGAAGCGCTACGTGGAATTGGAAGAGATGGCCAAGGCGGCGATTCGGAGTGTGAAGCCGCAGGCGAAGTTATCGAAGAGGGTGAAGATTGAGGCGGGGCTTGCGCCGGCAGCCGGGTTTGAGCAGACAAAGAAGTCGATTCAGGCGATCGCGAATGGTAATCCCGGGGACTTCATACATCAGATTGCCGCTGCGCGCGAAGAAGTGCAGCAATTGTTTGAGATTTCGCAGGATATTGGCCGCTCGCTGACTCTGGACGAGATGCTGAGTATTTTGTCCTTGCGTGTGAAACGCATGGTGCCATATGACTCGATGGCGGTTTACATTCGCCGTGGAGACAAGCTGGTGCCGGAGTATGTTTGCGGTGAGAATTTCCGTTTGTTCTCTTCTCTTGAGATTCCGATGGGACAGGGCTTGAGTGGCTGGGTAGCGGATAACAACAAGCCGATTGTGAACGGGAACCCGAGTGTGGAGCCTGGGTATTTGAACGACCCGGCGAAGTTTAGTACGTTGCGTAGCGCGCTTGCCGTTCCTCTTGAGGGTAAGCAGCATGTGGTGGGCGTGCTTGCGCTGTATCGATCTGAGAAGGATGGTTTCTCTCGCGACAATTTGCGAGTGATACTGGCGATCGCTTCAAAGGTTGGTATGACAATCGACCACTTGTTACGGCTTGAGGCGGCGGAGAGCTCAGCTACTACCGATTTTTTGACTGAACTGCCGAATGCTCGTAGCCTCTTTGTTCACCTGGATACGGAGCTGGCGCGCAGGAGCCGCAATGGCGAATCAGTGACAGTTTTGGTTACGGACCTTGATGGATTCAAGGCTGTCAACGACAGGTTTGGACATCTGGAAGGGAATCGTTTGTTGAAGGCTGTGGCGCAGACGCTGAAGCTGAATTGCCGCGAGTATGATTATGTGGCGCGGATGGGCGGGGATGAGTTTGTGCTGGTTTTGCCTGGGCTGAAGCACGAAGACCTGGCAGCGCGAACTGGGCGGATTGGCTCGATGATTGCCGAAGCTGCCCGTCAGATTATTGGTGAGGACATTATCGGGATCAGCATAGGGGCAGTTCATGCGCCGGAGGATGGGCGCGATGCCGAGACTTTGCTGGCCGAAGCCGATCGCCGGATGTACCAGATGAAGGAAGAGCGTAAGGAAGCGTCCAAGGCGCGGCAGTTGCTGAATCTGGGTCGCAAGGACTTTAGCTGGAGGACGGCGGCAGAGGCGATTTCGCGGCGATAGCCTGAATCAGGTTTTCTTGCCTGGGGCGTCTTCCTGCTCAGTTTTTTCGACGAGCCTTTCGATGGGTACCGAGAAGATGGCTGGCTTGCCGAGACGGTCGGACTGGAAGTAGACGCGTTGGGAGTTGGGAGAAAAGATGGGGGCGACGGTTGAGGGGTCTGAGGATTTGTGTTCGCAGAGGGCAAGCTCGCGGCGGGTGATGCGGAGCATGATGAGGATGAAGGGCTGCGCTTTGGAGCCGGATGCGCCGACGAAGACGCTGGAATCGGCGTTGCGGTTGAAGTGAGCATACTGGCTGGTCTTGCCGATGAGGCTCTCAGTGTTGGTATCGAGGGAATACTCGAAGATGGAATTGGGGATTCCGACCCCCATGTTGAGCTTGAGGTAAAGAATGCTGCGTCCGTCGGGATTCCAGACTGCCGGCCCGAGGGTGCCTTCGATCGGGAGGCGTTTGGATTTAGAGCCTGGGTTGGTAGGGGCGAGGTGGATCGACTTGTCTGGAGTGCGGAAGAAGATCTGACCAGACTTTGAGATGGCAGCCTGCTCGCAGCCGTTGGGGATTTCTGTGATCACTCTGGTGGCCGACTTAGCTGCTGCGGCAGTTGGCACAAGCATGAGCCTGTTGTTGTCGACAATCGCAATGTTGGCACCGTCTTCGGAGAGGGAGATTCCTTTGTGGAAGACGTCGGGTGAAGAGGCTTTGTAGAGTTCGCGAGGCTTGCCGCCGCTCATTGAGGCGACGACGAGTTGGGCAGCGTCGGCGAAGTAGAGGTTTTTGTCGTCCGGGGAGAGGGCGAGGGATTTTGGGTCCATCGCAGCGGCGGTGGTGACGACTCGGGTTGCGCCGCCTTTGACGTCGAGCCGGAGAGCCTGAATGCCGTTTGTCGTTTCGGTTGAGTAGACGATGAAGCCGTTGCGGGAAGAGACAGAACGGTTGCAGTGGTGGGGCAGGAAGCTCGAATTTGAGGGGTCGGACAATGCGAGGACTTCCGCTTCGGTTGAAGCGTCCAGGTAGCGCCGGATTGGGGTGAATTGGGCCGGTGCCGTGGCGGCTGCGGCCAAAGTCAGGGCAAAGTTGCGGCGGGTCACACTCATCTACAGAATACGATGCCTGCCAAGGGCTTCTGGATACACGTGATATCCTTTTGGGTCTTATGATGTCTGGCGTTTATCCGATCCTTGTTACAACCTTTCATGAAGATGGTTCTCTTGATTTTTCGAGCCAATTGCGGCTTGTTGATTTTCTGCTGGAGCAGGGCGCTCATGGGCTTGGGCTCTTTGGCAATGCGAGTGAGGGTTATGCACTTGAGGCTAGTGAGCGTGTTGAGCTGATGCAGGCGATTGCGAAGCATGTTGGGGGGCGTGTACCTCTGGTGGCTTCGAGCGGAGCGACCGGGACCCGTAGTGCGGTTGAACTGTCGAAACAGTTGGCTGGATTGGGTGCGGATGCGTTGATGGTGTTGCCCCCTTTCTTTCTGAAGACGGATGGCGAGGGGCTGATGCACTACTTCGGGGAGATCAGCAAAGGGGCTGGGATTCCGATTATGGTGCAAGATGCGCCGCTGCTGACGCAGGTGATGATGCCGCCGCCTTTATTGGCAAGAATGGCTCGTGAGATTGAGCAGGTGAAGCTGGCCAAGGTGGAGGCGCCGCCGACGGCACCAAAGATCACGCAGACGGTTGCTGCGGCTGGAGATTCGCTGGTGGTGTTTGGCGGGTTGAACGCTCAGTTCTTTATCGAAGAGTATGATCGCGGGGCCCGGGGTACGATGCCGGGGAGTGATTGTATTCGCCCATTGGTTGAAATTTGGGATGCGCTTGAGAAAGGCGATAAGGACACAGCATGGGCTGTGTTTACGCGGATTCTGCCGTTGTTGCGGTTTGAGTTGCAGCCGGGGATGGGCGTTAGCGCCATGAAGCATAATCTGGTGGCGCAGGGTGTGATTGCATCGGCGACTGTGCGGCATCCGACTTCGTCGCTCGACGCGGTGAGTCTGGCGGAGCTGAAGAATTTGCGCGAGAGAATTTAGATGGAACGCCGTTGGTGGATTGCCGCGCTGCTGTTTCTGTCGGTGATCATCAATTACATTGATCGTCAGTGCTTGAGCGTGCTTGCGCCGGTGATCACCAAGGAGCTTGGGTTGTCGCCGACGGGCTATGCCAATATCCTGAACGTTTTCCAGTTGGCTTACACGGGGATGTATATCGGGAGTGGCTTTCTGGTGGATCGCTGGGGGGCCCGGGTTAGCCTTGCTGTTTTTATGGGCTGGTGGAGTGTGGCGAATGCGTTGCATGGGTTTGCTACCAGTGCGTTTAGTTTGGGGGCTTTTCGGTTTTTGCTTGGGCTGGGGGAGCCCGGGAATTTCATGGCCGGATTCAGGGCGATCAGCGAGTGCTTTCACAAGGAAGAGCGGGCGCTGGCTAATGGGTTGCTGAATGCGGGATCGAGTGTCGGGGCGATGATTGCACCGTTTCTGGTGACCTGGCTTTATGTGCAGATGAGCTGGCGCGGGGCGTTTGTGATTTGTGGCGTGTTGGGTGTGTTGTGGATTGTGCCGTGGTTAATGCTGTATCGCCCACTGGAGGCGGTGGTGGTTGCGCCGGCAAAGCCTGGGGCGTGGCGTGAGTATTTGAAATTGCCGCAGAGCTGGGGGTTGTTTGGGTCTCGATTCTTGAGCGACCCGGTGTGGTGGTTTTATCTTTTCTGGTTGCCGAAGTATCTGGTGGATGCGCGCGGTTTTACGCTACAGGAGATGGCTCTGGTGGCTTGGATGCCTTACCTGAGTGCGGATCTCGGGGCGATGTTTGGCGGCTGGATGAGCGGCGTGCTGATCGCCCGTGGTTGGAATGTGCTGTCGGCTCGCAAGGCGGTGATGCTGCCGGCGGCGATGGTGATGCCGGTGAGTCTGGTGGTTGCTACAACGCCTTCGAGCACGATTGCCATTGCGGCGATTTGTCTAGTGACGTTTGCGCACATGGTTTGGAAGACGAATCTCGCGACCGTGACCAACGACCTCTATCCGACGCAGGTGGTGGGTAGCGTGAGCGGCATGTTTGCTTTTGGCAATGGCCTGGGTGGATTGCTGTTTACGGCACTGACCGGATGGTTGGTGCAGTATTCGGGTTACTACTGGGTGTTTGCCTTTATGGGCGTGCTACACCCGCTTGCGTTTTTGGTTTTTCGCGGGCTCGTTCGCGGGGAGTTGCGCATCGCGCGCCTGGATGGCGCTCATTAGGCTGGTCTGGGCGCGGAGGATGTGTGTGCGAAGCGCCTCTTCGAGCTTGGGCAGGGATTTGCTTTCGAGCGCGATGACGATGGCTTCGTGTTCGATCTGTTCCTGCGTGAGGCGCTCGCTGAGGGCGGGGAGGGTTGGGCCTTCTGTCGCGTGGACACGGGCGATCTGGATGTGTGCGTTGAGGCTCTCGTAGAGTTCGCGGAGTTTCTTTGAGCCGGCGATGTCGAAGAGGGCGAAGTGGAATTCAAGGTTGCTGGCTTCGTGCTGCTTTAGCGATTCCGGGCTGCGGACTGGCTTGGCGAGGGCGGCGAGGAGCGACTTCATCTTTGATGCGGCTTGCAGGTTCCAGCGGGAGATCGCGCGCTTGCCGGCGAGGAGTTCGAGGGCGAGGCGGATCTCGAAAGTTTCACTCAGGTCTTGCTCTGAGACAGATGCGACATAGGTGCCGGAGCGGGGGTGGATCTCGACGAGCCCTTCGACGGCGAGTTGCTGGAGGGCATGGCGGACGGGAGTGAGACTGACTTCGAGTTGTTCGCAGAGTTCGTCAGCCATTAGGCGCTGGCCGGGGAGGAAGAGACGGGTAAGGATTGCGGCACGCAGGGATTCGTAGACTTCGTCAGTGGCGCGTTTTTTTTTGAGAGGCGCAAGAGCCATCTAGACAGCGTAGCAGAAATCTGAAATAATTTTAGCTCAGGTTGCTGTGAGAATTTCAAAAGTTGAAGCATTTCCGGTTCGGTTGGCTCGAGATCACGGGCAGGCACAGGGTAGCGCCGGGAGCCCTCATCGATTGGTAGGGGGAGCAGGGAATTACCGCTGGAGTGCTCATTATCCGGCGCTGTACAGCACGGAGTTTGAGACTTGTCTGGTAAGGGTGACCCTGTCGGACGGGATGGTGGGTTGGGGAGAAGCGCAGGCTCCACTGGCGCCCGAGGTGCCGGCGCAGGTGGTGAAGAGTCTGCTTTGTGTGGCTGTTGAGGGTGAAGAATTTCGCCCGGATGCGGCTTGCATTGGTGGTTTGTGGCAGCGGATGTATTCGACGATGAGGGTGCGGGGGCAGGTGGGCGGGTTCATGCTGGACGCGATGGCGGGAGTGGATCTCGCGCTTTGGGATTTGGCTACACAGGTGTTAGGGCAGCCGTTGCGGAATTTACTTTCGGCGAGCCCGAAGGTGGAGGTTCCGACTTATGTGAGTGGGACTCCTGGGAGGACGGTGGGGGAGCGGTTGGCCTTTGTGGATAGCTGGTACTCTCGGGGCTTTCGGACTTTCAAGCTCTATTTTGAGAGCGACTGGGATTTGTTGCTGGAACAGATTGACCGGATGCAGGATGCATTCGACGAGGTTGAGGTGGCGGTGGATGCGTTGTGGCATTTGCCTGAGGGGCGGGAGATTGAGTGTGCGCAGGAGCTTGCTGAGCGGCGGGTGTTGTGGCTGGAGTGTCCGTTATTGCCTGAGGATGTGAAGGGGCATGTGGAACTGGTTCATGAGAGTGGAGTGAGGCTAGCGCTGGGGGAAAGTTATCGGACCAGATACGAGGCGGAGCCGTTTTTCGAGAAGGAGATTCTGACTTACTGGCAGCCAGACCTAGGGCGGAGCGGGATCAGCGAAACGATGGAACTGGGGCGGATGGCGAAGCGGGCTGGGGTAGCAATTGTGCCGCATGTGTCAATTGCAATGCCGCCACAGCTGAATGCTGCTATTGAGGTGTGTGCGGGGATGATCAATTCGCCGATGTGTGAGTTTAACCCCAGTGTGATGGAGATGGCGAACCGGTTTGTGGAAAGGCCCGGATTTGCGGTCGATAGCGGGTGCTATGTGTCGACGGCAGTCCGGGCCAGGTTAGACGATTTCGCTGTTTAGTGAGCGGTCTTGACGTGCTCTTTGAGGAGGTCCTGCCCCCAGTCGTTCTTGAGGTCGCGCCACATGGCGTGGATGTGGTTTGCGCCGTTCTGGGTGCAGTCGTACTCGATAAGGAATTCAGGAGTGGCGACACGGTAGTAGTGGGGGCCGCCCTTGGCTGTGACGCCGGCCCAGGCGAAGTAGGTCTGGTTGGCGAGGCGGGCGAATTGAGCGCGGCGAGTGGCGGCGATTTCTTCGGGGAAGTTGTTGGAATACTCTTCGACCAGAGCCTTCAGCATTTCTTTTTGTTTGGCGTTGAGCTTGGTGGAGGCGAGGCCGTTCGGTTGACCTTTGAGGGCGGCGACGCGGTCTGCTGAGGTGTAAATGTCGTCGGGCGCTTTTTCGTTGACCAGGGCGACTTTCATCTGGTCAGGCGTGAGGGCGGATACGAGTTCGCGGCCGAGGTCTTCTTCGCGGGGAAGTGCGCGGAGGCCCTTGCGCGGGCCTTCCTTGACTTCGGCTGGATTAGAGCCAAAGAAGGTGGGGCTGACGGCAACCTTGCCGTTGACGAAGGAGAAGTGGAGGCTGATGTGGTGGCCTTCAAAGCGGAAGCCCCAGGTGCCTTTCTCGGACGGGGTGCCGAAGACGGAGACGAAGTACTTGTCGGAGTTGCGTCGGCCTGTCGTGTCTTTTTCCTGAATGCGGAGGACGTCGTCGAGGCTCATGATGGTGCTGGTTTTGATTGCGCCTTGCTGTGAGAGGCCAGCGGTGATCATGGCGTGAGCGAGGTGGCGCTGGGGTGCGGTGAGCTCGAGAAAGGGGACGCCTTTGCGAGGACGGCCGTAGCGCTTGGCAACGTCTTCTGCCGGGATGAAGTGGAAGAAGAAGCGTTCTTCATCATCGAATTTGAAGGTGGCCTTGGCAGTCTGGTCTTCGTTGAGCGAAGCGAGGAAGGCGTTTGCGGCATCAGAGAGCTGGTTTTGGACAGTCATGCGCATATACGCTGTGCCGAGTAGTGCCAGGCAGGACATGGCTAGGGAGAGACGAATGATCGTGGATCGCACGTTCCAGAGTCTATCAAAAGTTAATGATCAGAAGGGGAGGTCGGGGCGCTTTTCGACTTTTTTCGATTCGGCGAGGATCGATTGTGATTTCAGGTAGGGGTAGGGATTGATGGGAGAGCCGGACATGCGGACTTCGTAGTGGACGTGAGGAGATGTGGCGCGTCCGGTTTTACCTGACCAGGCGACGGTTTCACCGCGGGCGATGCGCTGGCCGGAGATGACGTTGAAGCGGGAGAGATGCCCGTAGAAGGTCTCGAGACCGTTACCATGATCGATGACGAGCAGACGACCGTAGCCGGCATACATGTCGGCGTATTTGATCTGACCGCCGGCGGTGGCGATAACGGGAGTGCCGACGGGGACGGAGATGTCGATGCCAGAGTGGAAGCTGCCGTGGCCGTTGAAGGGATCGAGACGCTGGCCGTAGAAGCTGGTGAGGCGGCCCTGGACGGGCCATAGGCTGGGAGCGTCTTCAAAGAAATTGCGGGGACGAATGGGACTGGAGGTGTTGAAGGCGTTGCGGAAAGTGGTGGTAAAGGTGGTGTTGCGGAGGAAGTTGTAGTCTTCGATGGAATCGTGGAGGGTGGGGGTGAGCTTGGCTTCGAGGCTGAGGGGTTCTTTGGCTTCGAGTTCGCGTTTGATTCCGTAGGCAATGGTAATTTCGCTGGCGAGGACCTGGAGGGTGGCTAGCTGCTGCTTGCCGGACTCGTTTTCTTTCTGGAGGCGAAGGTAACGCTGGCGGATGATATCGATTTCAGTGCGTAAGGTGTTGTAATTGCTGACTTTCCAGAACATGCGCGCGTAGGATGCGGCGACGCCAGCGAGGCTGACCGTGCCGAGGAGGGCAAGGGCGAGGACTCCGTACAGGACGCTGTAGGGCACATGGATGCGCCTAAGACGACCGTGCAGGGAATGCGCGACGACGAGAATGAAGTAAGGCTGCTGCACCAGAACAAAATCAACAAGTCAGGCAGCGACCCCTCCGGAACGGCTTTGAGGACGATACCCGCTCAATTCAATTCCCCGATCTAATGCCGGGTTTTGTGAACCAAACGCCTAGACTAGCAGCGAGAGGAGGGGGGTGTCAATATCAGGTAAATGTACAGCAATAGTATGCCGCTGTACGGTTTGCAGCGTACAATTGGTGTATGGCGATGCAAGCAACCGAATTGCGGAAGAAGTTGTTTCAAGTTCTGGAAGAGGTGTCTCAAGGGGCGACTGTTGACATCACGTACAAAGGGTCGTCCTTGAAGATCGTGCCGGCAGAGCGGAGTTCACGGCTTGGGCGGTTGGTTGAGCGGGATCTTGGGCTTGAGATTGGGGCGCGGGATTCGGGTTGGAGTGCTGAGGCAATTGGCGAGTGGGAGGCCGAGATGGACCAGTTCTTCGGCGGGCCCAAGACGAAGGCATAGGGGCGGATTTTGAACCTGACGTACCTCGACACACATGTAGTGGTTTGGCTTTATGAGGGGCGCATGAAGCGACTGAGTCAGGAGGCGCGCAGAAGCATTGAGAGGGCGGATACGCTGCTGGTTTCGCCGGTGGTGGAATTGGAACTCAACTATTTGTTTCGCAGGGGAGGGGTAAATTCAGCACATGTACTCAAAGATCTGGCGGGACGGATCGGGCTGGGGGTATGCGATCTTCCTTTTTCGGCGGTGACAAACGAGGCGTTGCAGATTAGTTGGACTGAGGATGTATTTGACCGGCTGATTGTGGCGCAAGCGATGGTTCGAAACTCGAAGCTGGTGAGTGCGGACGAGGTGATTTTAGCGAAGTATGGACAGGCGATTTGGTAGCTGCAGGGTTTGCTATTTTGGCAGGAGGGTTGTCCAGTCGGTGAGGACCTGGGGGTTGAGTATTTCCTCTTCGTCGGTTTCCAGCAGAAGGAGGCGATTGCCATCGCGAGAAGCGGCTCCACCTGTCGCGCTACGTCTACCAGAAGTCAGCCAGGGACGAAGAACCCTTGGTTCTCCGAGACTTCGGTCGAGCGAGAGTGGGAAGGCTAGCAAGTTCCTTTTGAATTGCGCGTATACCGTACGTCCGTCAGGGCTGAAAAAGGGATGGGAAATCGATTCAGCCCCGCGCAAGAATCGCTTCATAGGTTCTGGCGTCGGGGGGTAGGCCTGAACGGCAAGTCCTCCTTCGCTAGAATTTCCCCAAGCGAGCAAACGGCCATCCAGGGAGAGCGAGGCAACCCCCATTTGTTCAGTGAGAGGTTCTAATTTTCCCGGCTGTGCCGCCTGAAGGTCCAGGCGGCTTAGCGAGCCGATCCGGGGTTGAACTAATAAGTAGCGATCCTCGGGTGAAACTCCCGAAACCAGCAAAAGGCTAATACTTTTATCTTGCGGTGAGGGTTGCCAGATCAATTCCGGCTTAGTCGCGTTGTCGAGGAAATAGCGCATGATCGCCGGGCGGTTATCGGAAGAGGAGGTATAAAAAAGGGATTTGCCGTCCCTCGCCCAGCGTGGGCTGGATTCAGAAGCAGACGTCGTGGAGATTCTTCCTCCCAATCCTGTTTTGCTGTCCAAGATCCAGATATGCGGGGTCGGATCATCCACCTGAGCAGCGATTTTGGATTCGTCTGGGGACAGCGCCATAGAAATGTAGTTACGGTTTTCCGAGACTCTCGCAAGCAAAGTGCCGTTACGGTCTATCCAGGCAAAGTGCCAAATGGGCAAATTGCCAATATAACTCCAGGACAGCATTCCGCCCTCACCGATTGAAAATTGCCCAATTCTCACAGGAGGTGCACTTGTGGAAATTCCCTGAAGCAACTTAACGGGAGTTGAAAGGAGCTTACCTGTTTTGGGATCGACCTGGGCAGTCTGCAAGATCCTGCTACTGAGAAGTTCACGTTCGCCGTCAAGGTAGAAAACATGCCACTTGCCGGTGGAAGGGTGTTTCGCATAACTGACCCTCCACGAAGTGAGGAGCAAGGGGTCGATGGAAGTGGAATTGAGGGCTGAGCGAAATAGCTGCATGCCTTCCGAGTGATTCTGAAGGAAGACAAAGCCGTCCCCCTCCGGGAGGAATACGGGCTCAAAGGGTGGTGAGTCTGCTTTGAAGTCGAGGGGCAAGTCCCGGCTGGTGCCAGACCGCAAGTCAAAGGTTTTGAGCTTGCCGTTAGTTGCCAGCAGGATTGTTCCGTCGCTGCGGCCACCCCGCCAGGATGCGCCCCTAAAATTCTTGACATCCAAGAGGTCTCGAGGAGGAGAGCCGTCGACCGAGACTATTCGCACGCGGTCTGCGGAGACGAAGCCGACGGCTCTGGAGTCCTCTGCCCAAAAGACAGAAGACCTAGTGACGCCCTCGGCACCTGGGAGCTTTAGCCAATCGGGTTGATCCATACGCCGTATATGGAACTCGCCCGGTGCCAGTTTCAGTAACCATCGGCCATCAGGACTGACCAGAATCCCAGCACTGGGCGATACTGTCAAGTTGAAATGACCGGGGCGAGTAGCGGGCGGGTTAGTTCGCGGCCAAAAAATCGCAGCGGCCAACGCAAGGAGCAGAACTGCCGCAATGGCCATCCAGAGGGTGGGGCGGGTGGCTGGCTTCGAGGGCTGCTCTTGTTGGGGGTTGGCGAGGAAGTCTTCGATGGCGATGCGGGCTTCGCCGATGTCCTTGAGGCGGTGCTTGAGGTTGCGGTCGAGGCAGCGGGCGAGGAGATTCTGGATTGTCTTTGGGGCTTGGGGGATCGCGAAGTCTATGGGGTCCTTAAGGACCGAGGCGAGGGTGTGGGAGACGGTTTCGCCGTGGAAGAGTTTCTTGCCGGTGAGGAGTTCGTGGAGGACGACACCGAAGGCCCAGATGTCGGCTCGTTTGTCGACGGTTTTGCCGGCGGCTTGCTCGGGAGACATGTAGCCGGCGGTGCCCATGATGAGGCCGGCCTGGGTGGCTCTCAGCGTCATGGTGGGAGAGTCGGCTGAGGTGGATGTTGCCGCAGAGTCTGTGGCTTTGGCGAGGCCGAAGTCTAGGACTTTAACGACGCCGTCTGGAGTGACTTTGATGTTGGCGGGTTTGAGGTCGCGGTGGATGATGCCTTTGTCGTGGGCGGCCTCTAGGCCTTCGGCGATTTGCTTCGCTATTTGCAACGCTTCGTTGAGAGGGAGTGGGCCTGCGAGGTCGTTGCCCTCGACTAGCTCCATGACGAGGGCCTTGTCTTCGACGCCGAAGATGGTGGCGATGTTGGGGTGGTTCAGGGAGGCGAGGACCTGGGCTTCGCGGGTGAAGCGGGCGAGACGGTCGGGGTCGGCGGCGAAGGTTTCGGGGAGGACTTTGATCGCGACTTCGCGGTTGAGCTTGGTGTCGGTGGCGCGGTAGACGGTGCCCATGCCGCCTTCGCCTAATTTTGCCGTGATCCGGTAATGACCGATGGTTTCGCCGAGCATCTTCTCTTGTAGCGTCGATGGTACCAGAAGGCCGCCAAACGGGATCGAGTTACTAGTCTTGTTCAAACAAGAATTTTGCGAGCTCGGATTGGCGGATGATGCTTAACATAGTGCCTCTCCGGACAGGATCGTGAAGCGGAACGGGGACCGTGATTGTGGTCGCTTCAGTCCGCTTTTGCATGATGCGATGGCTTCCTCGCTGTCAAGCGACAACGAATCCATGCTCTTCGAGAATCCGACAGATCTCGGTGCCTGAAAGGACACGAAGTCTACCCAACCGGTACCTCGACTTGCGTCACAAATACTTCACTGTGAAATCGGCGAGAGACTTCTGAGGATGAAGCCGTTTCGAAGAAGAGCGTGAGGGCCTCGATCAGATTGGCCCGAGCTTCTTCGATGGACATTCCTTGACTAGCGATGTCGAGTTCTGGACATAAAGCGACAAATCCATCGTCCTCTCGTTCAATAATTGCCGTCATTTGGCGGGCTAGGCTCATGGACTCAGTTTACACAGGTACTTGTAACTATTTGGGGGGGAGAGTGGTCCAGTCGGTAAGAGCCTGCGGATTGGGGACCTGGCTTTCTTCGGTTTCGAGCAGGAGGAGGGCTACGAGGCTCGAGAATAACCGAATTGAGATCACCACGGATCCAGTTGGTCGACGATGTAGGCCTGGACGAAAATTTCGGCGGCCTGATCGAGACTGATTCCATGTCTGGCCCAGATGGTTTTGCTCTTGGCTGAGTGGAATCGACAACGCCTAGTCTGTAAAACAGGTACACCATCGCTGGCTCAAATTCGCCAAGCGTTGTAGGGATTTGCAGGAGCACGCCAATAATCGAGCTAAGTTAAGGGTGTGAGTGTTTTAAAGAAAACCGAAGAGTTGCCGTTGCTGTCGACGACGCCTGTCGCGTGGGGCGCTGTTGCGCTGGCGGATCCTATTGCTTTGCTGATTGACCATGCGTTTTTGGAGATGAAGGCGGCGCTCAATGCGATGGACTTGCTGACTCGTTGGCCGAATGAGTGGACTCCGGGTTGGGTAGAAGCCATGACGAGTGTGGCGAAGGATGAGGCTTCGCATCTGGCGCAGGTGACGCGGTTGCTGATCCGCCGGGGTGGCAAGATGGAGCGCGGCCACAAGAGCTATTACGCTTCTGATTTGCGACGGCTGGTTCGAAATGGCAAGACTACCGAGACGCTGGACCGGTTGCTGGTTTCGGGGTTGATTGAGGCACGGTCTTGCGAGCGGTTTTCTGTGTTGGCCAGGGTGTCTGAGGATGCTGAACTGGGGGCTTTTTATAAGGCTCTTTATTCATCCGAGATGGGGCATTACAAGGTGTTTTTGAAGATGGCTCACAAGGTGGCACCGAAGGATGAGGTGGAGGCGCGGTGGCAGGTGCTGCTGGCTGCCGAGGCTAAGATTATCGAGGCGCAGCCGCCGGGGTGCCGGATTCATTCGGGGTTTCACGAGGGATCTGTCTCGCAAGCCAGTTTAGGCGCTGCGACCTTCTAAGCGCTCTTGCGGAGTTCCTTGATCATTGCCTCGCGCATTACCTGGTTCAACCGAGTCTGGTATCCTTTGCCTTTTTGGCGAAGCCATGCGACTACGTCTGAATCCAATCGTACCGTTAGCTGTTGTTTCACGGGGCGATAGTAGGGGTTCCGTATTGCGTTTTTGAAGAAGACTGGAGTGAGCTGTGGGATGTCAGATAGATCGATCTCGCAATCTGGGCGAAGAGCGAGGGCTTCTAATCTTTTTTTGCGGGCTGGCGTGAGGGGACTAGAACTCAAAGTCTTTTGCACGGTTTGCTTTATATAGTTTCTTTTCCTTTCGTGTGGCTTGGCGGGCAGAAATCAGTCGGATGATTTTGTCTTCGCCCTGTTGGCGAATTGTATCGACGAGGTCTTGGCGCAGTGACGCGCATCGATCTTCAAAGACTTTGTAACTACAAGTATGGCGTTGCGGGAATTAGACGCCGACGGTTTCGCGCTGGGCGGAGTAGGTCTTTTCTACGTAGTCGTTGAGCATCACGATGAACTCTTCTACGATGTGGTCCCCGCGCAGGGTACGGAAGAGTTTTGAATCTACATAGACGGGGGCTACTGGTTCTTCAAAGGTGCCGGGTAACGAGATGCCGATGTTGGCATGCTTGGATTCTCCGGGGCCGTTGACGATGCAACCCATGACGGCTACTTTCATCATTTCGACTCCAGGATAGATCGGCTTCCATGTGGGCATCTGCTCGCGCAGATAACGCTGGATCTGGTCGGCCATGTCCTGGAAATAGGTTGACGTTGTGCGGCCGCAGCCCGGGCAGGCTACGACTTGAGGGGTGAAGGTGCGGATCTCGAGGGCTTGCAGGATCTGCTGGCAGACTAAGACTTCTTCGGTGCGGTCGCCGTTGGGCAGCGGGGTGAGGGAGGCGCGGATGGTGTCGCCGATCCCTTCCTGCAACAGGACGCTGAGTGCGGCGGCGGTGTAGCTGACGCCCTTGGATCCGAGGCCGGCTTCGGTAAGGCCGAGATGGAGGGGGTAGTCGCAAAGGGCGGCGAGTTTGCGGTTGACCAGGATCAGATCTTGCACGCCGCTGACCTTGGCGCTGAGGAGGATT
This sequence comes from Bryobacter sp., assembly GCA_046590555.1. Taxonomy (GTDB): domain Bacteria; phylum Acidobacteriota; class Terriglobia; order Bryobacterales; family Bryobacteraceae; genus Bryobacter. Next base: position 15,054 of record JBKJUN010000274.1, read on the forward strand.
TTGTTGTGGGCGAGGCCATGACGCTCGGCTGCTGCTGCTGCCTGGAGGGCGCTTTCGACGATTGCGTTGAGGGTGACTTCGCGAGCGTCGAGGGGCTGATCGAGTTTTGCGTTTTCGTCCATCATTCTGGTGAGGAGTGCGCCGTCAAGGGAGCCCCAGTTGACGCCGATGCGGACGGGACGATCAAACTCGATGGCGCATTCGATCATAGTGCGGAAGTTGTCGTCGGTCTTGCGGCCGATGTTTACGTTGCCGGGGTTGATGCGGTACTTGGAGAGGGCGCGGGCGCATTCAGGATATTTGCGTAGGAGCAGGTGGCCGTTGTAGTGGAAATCGCCGACGAGGGGCACGGTAACACCGTGGAGCATGAGAGTGTCTTTAATTTTGGGAACTGCTGCGGCGGCTGCGTCGGTATTGACCGTAATGCGGACGACTTCGGAGCCTGCTTTAGCCAATTCCATGACCTGCTTTGCGGTGGATGTAATATCCTCCGTATCAGTATTAGTCATGGATTGAACCATGATCGGGTTGGAGCCTCCTACTTTGACTCCACCGATATCGACAACTGTGCTTTTGCGACGGACAACAGACATTTAACGCTCCTGAAACTATAATTTTATCAGTCTGAGTCTGGAAATGGAGTTAAGATAATTTAAGTAAACAATTGCTGCGTCCCCGACCGCGCGGCGAAACCATTGTGCATTCAAACCTCCCCGTTTGAGATCTTTCCTAGACGTAATGCTAACCAGCAGGAAGCAGATCGATATGACAGTGTCAGGCAAAACAGTACTCCTCGCCGGAATCGAACCGATGCTCGCGCAGGAATTACATCAATATTTGTCATCCCGCGGGATCGACGTACACGAGAGTTCGAGTCTCGAATCCCAAAACCCCGAATCGAATAAATTTGACCTGGTGTTCTGTGAAACACACCATCCTGGATTGCTGAAGCTCTTGCATGCAGTGAGAAGTCCGGTGGTTGTGGTAAGCCGGATACCGGAAGTGAATGACTGGTTGGATGCGATGGACGCCGGTGCGGCGGACTATTGCGCGGCACCGTTTGAGCGCGAGCAACTGGATTGGATTCTCGAATCAAATCTGGGTGCGCGACAGTCCCTCAGCGCAACTGCTGCCTAGCAGATACAATACATAGTTTCCGTAGATGTACGGGAAAGGAAACTATGGACAACCCAAAGCCAATCACACGAAGAAGCGCCTCGCTTGCGCTAAGCACGGCATTTACAACCTCAATTTTTACTGGGCAGGTGAAGGGCGCCAATGATCGCGTCGCTGTCGGATTCATTGGCCTTGGGGCCATGGGCTCTGGCAACTTGCGCTATTCGATGCAGGTGCCCGGCTTTCAACCGGCGGCGCTGTGTGATGTGTATCAGCCGCACCTGGAGCGGGCTGAAGCGTCTGCGCGCAAGGGTGGCTTTGAGATCAAGGGCACGGATGATTTTCGCAAGATCATTGCGGACAAGTCGATCGATGCGGTTTGCATTTCGACTCCAGACCACTGGCACCCTTATATGACCGTCGAAGCATGCAAGGCTGGCAAAGACGTTTATGTTGAGAAGCCCGCAAGCGTTTACGTCGACGAAGGCGTGAAGATGGTTGAGGCGGCGCGCAAGTACAAGCGGATTGTGCAGGCGGGTACGATGCAGCGCTCTGGCGGTTATTTCAAGAAGGCTGCGGAGCTTACCAAGAGCGGCATTCTAGGTGACGTGACTTTTGTTCACACCTGGCAGACCGGGACGACGCCGAAGGAGGGCTGGGGTAATCCGGCAGATTCTACGCCGCCGCCGGGATTGAACTGGGATATGTGGCTGGGGCCAGCGCCCAAGGTTCCGTTTAACGAGAACCGTTGGGGTGTTACCAAGGCGACCTTTCCGACCTTCCGCTACTTCTGGGATTATGCTGGCGGGGCGATGACGGATTGGGGCGTGCATTTGCTCGACCCGGTGCATCAGTGCTTTAACGAAGAGATGCCGACGGCGATTTCAGCGATGGGTAACAAGCTGCATGTAACGGATAACCGTGACACTCCGGATACGCTGCTGGCGACCTTTGAATATCCGGGTTTTATCGCGAGCTACGAGAGCCGGACGGCGAACCCGATGCCGATGTTTGGGCATGGCGCGGCAACGGCGATTCACGGGACTGAGGCGACTCTTATCGTGAATCGCAGTGGTTGCTGGCTGGTGCCGAATGCGAAATCCAAGGTAGAAGCGCAGACCTTTGAGAAGGACCCGGAGATGGGCAAAATGAATGTGCCGCACTGGGAGAACTGGCTGGCTTGTATTAAGAGCCGCGAGAAGCCGCAGAGCGAGATCGAGACTTGCGTTCGTTCATCGACGACCTGTATTCTTGCGAATCTTTCGATGCGTTTTAAGACGCGTCTCGATTGGGATGAGAAGAACTGGACGGTGAAGCAGGCTGAGGTGAAGCCATACCTGAAGTCGAAGTACCGGGCTCCCTGGAAGCTGGAAGTCTAGGCTCGCGCTTTTAACAGATGTTTGCTGATGCGGCCCACGGTGTCTACCCAGATGCCGTGGGCCGGGTCTTTTAGGTAGGCTGCTAGTTGTTTGAGGGCTTCTACGTCGGTGGTTTGCGGGGCGGACTTGCCAATCTCGTGGCCGGCGAAGACGACCCAGCGGCCGTCTTTGGCGGCCTTCTCGAGGATGGCCTTCATGGCCGGGAAGTCTATGCCGTCAAAGTGGGTTCCCATGAGTTGGGAGAGGTCGCAGATTTGCGGGTAGTTGGGCATCTCGTCGAGGTAGCCGCGCCCCGAGTCGAATTTTTCTGCGATGAGCGGGATGTAGCTCTTGGCTGATTTGCCGCGTCCGATGAATTTCTGGCCGCAGGGGTAGGCAAAGTGGCGTGGCTTGATGCCCAGCGTTGCTTCGATTTCGTGGTTCGCGTTGTCGATGTCTTTTGACATTTCCTCAATGGTGAAGTCTTCGAGGGCGCGGGTGAAGCGGTAGTTGCCGGTGCAGGCGTGGGCGGTGGAGTGGTTGCCGATCTCGTGGCCCTGGCGCATCATTTCTTTCCAGCCGTCGATGCGCTTTTTCATCGCGGGTAGGGAGAGGTAGAAGGTGCCTTTAAGCTCGAGGTCTTCGAGGAGTTTGAGGCCGGTGTCGATTTGGGAGAGGCGGGCGTCGTCCCAGGTTAGGGAGACGGCGAGGCGTTTGTTGTTGGGCCAAGGGAAAGGGCTGGACTGGGCGGATGCGGCGAGGGCCGTGGTGGCGAGAAATGCGCGGCGGTTGAGCATTGGAGTAATGCTATTACAAGTATTAGCGTTTTGGTGGTTGGCGCAAACGATGATTGCCACTCGAGTAGCGGCGGGTTTGGGTCAAGAGCAATTGGCACAGATTAATCGAGGACGCGGAGCTCGATTTTGGAGCCGTCCGGTCCGCCTAGATAGACGCGCTGAGTAGCCTTGACGAAGTCTGAGTTGCGGGCCTTGGGGATGTCGAGGAATTTCTGCGGATTGCGGTCTGTCAGCGGGAACCAGGAGCTTTGGACTTGCACCATGATGCGGTGGCCACGCCGGAAGGTGTGGGCTACGTCGGGCATCTCGAACTTGATGTGGTC
>JBKJUN010000250.1:0-3736 GCA_046590555.1 Bryobacter sp.
TAGTAGCGATGTCTCCACACTACTTTGCCGTTGCGGTAGTCAATGGCGCTCAGATAGTTGCCACCCGTACCCACGCCTGCTTCCTCTTTGCCACCAAGCCCCATAGACCCGCGCGGATCAATGTCTGTCAGATAGAACAGCGAATAACCATTGCCTTCCGGCACATAGAACAAACCAGTGTCCGGTGAATAGGCTGGCGGCTGCCAGTTCACCGTACCGTCTGATGTCGGGGAAACCAGCGCACCACCAACAGTCGGGTCCTTTAGCGGATCATGTTCTGGTCCGCCAAACTTGTTCAGCCCCTTGGCCCAGTTTGTCCACTGCCCATACTTGGACGTTACCAGCCGTTCCCCAGTCACTCGATCCAGCGTAAAGAAATAGCCGTTTCGGGCTGCTGTAAGTACAAGCTTGCGCATCTTGCCGTTGAAGGGAGCGTCCACCAAAACAGGTGTCTGCGCAGAGTCGTAATCGTGCATGTCGTGCGGAGAAGTCTGGAAGTACCAGGCCATCTTGCCAGTGTCGACGTGGATCGCCACCAGCGAACACGTGAAGAGGTTGTCACCATCGCCGCGCTTACCTGTGGTGTAAGCGGGAGTGGGATTGCCAGTGCCGATGATGTAGAGCTTTGTTTCCGGATCGTAGGCCCCAGGAATCCAGGTCTGCGCTCCACCATGGCGGGCGGCGTCGAGGCTGGCCCAAGTATCCAGACCAGGGTCACCCTTCTGCATCGGCACAGTATAGAACTTCCACTGCAGATCGCCCGTCTCGGCATCAAAAGACAACAGAAAGCCCGGCGAATCAATGTCGTTGCCTGTCCCAACAAGCACATGGTTGCCTACGACAATCGGCGCTGGAGTAGAAAAGTAGCCTTGCTCTAAATCGGCAATAGTCTTGTGCCAGCGCTCTTTGCCAGTCTTGGCGTCGAGAGAAACCAGGTAGTTATCCGGCGTCTCCATATAAAGGTAGTTGTTCCAGATGGCCATGCCGCGGTTGCCGATATGGGTTCCGCCGCGGGTCTTCCAGTAGTAGTGCCACAGCTCTCGGCCATCGCGTGCATCCACCGCCCAGGCATTGTCGGGCATTGTGAAATACAAAGTGCCGTCTACCGCAAGCACCGAGGCCTTGATTGTGCCGCCACCGGCTGAAAGTTCGCCAGTCCCCTCACCACCTACAATCAGCTTGGTTGGCGTGCCTCCGCCGAACCTCCCGCGACCACCACCTGCTGGCGGAGGCATGCCAGGTATGTAGCGAACACTCCAGGCCAGCGAAAGATGCTTCACCGTCGAAGTATTAATCAAATTGAGCGCACTGAATCGGCGTCCAGAATAGTCACCGTTATAGGTGGGCCAGGAATCCTTGAGTGGCTTGAGCAATTCTGCCGGCGAAACACCGCCACCCTGCGCGAACGACGCTAGAGAGACTGTCAATACAAGTAAGAATTGGAGGAACTTCATTTTAGGGTCACCAGATAAGCGGTCACGTTGTGTACATCCTTGTCGGCGTAAACAGAAAGCAGTTGGCGGTGCGGTGCTAGAGGATCGTTCACCTCCACCTTCGGCACATCACCATCGCGACGGAAGGATCGCACAGAGCCATCGGCAAGCTCCAGCGCCACCACAAAATCATCGATCCGAAGCAGTCGCCCCTGAATAGCAGGCCCGTCTTTTGCTGGCGTTACCGTTGCAGTGACAATGCGTCGAGAAGACTCGCTTGCGGGTGCAGCCCCGCCCCGTCCGGCTCGCCCGCCCCCTGCTACCCAGGTATTCTGAAGCATTTTCGGGTCCTTGATCCGTGTCGCGATACCTTTCAAGTCACCCGCTGCCGAATGACAACTTGAACACTTTGCTTCAAAGTACAATTTGCCTGCTTCTGCGTTGCCAACCAGAATCGTCGGTGGTTCCAGGGCGCTGGGCGGTTTGCCCTGCCCACCAATCGTAGACAACACGCTGCGTACATAAGCGGCAACAGCCTTTGCATCTTCAGGGCTCATCGGGATCGCCGGCATCCCTCCTACCTGCAGGCTTCCTTGAATGACAGGGACAATTTTTTCGCCCTCGCGGTCGCTTAAAGAAAGTTGCGATCGCAAGAGGTTCGGCCCGCCCATGTCGCCACCGCGCAAGTCGGCACCGTGGCAACCCCGGCAGGAAATTCCGTAGATTCCCTTGCCTCGGGTCACCTTTACAGGGTCTTCTGCTGCCCTTTGTTGGCCGGGAACAAAACCTCCCTGTCGTCTGGGCTGTTGAGCCCAAATAGCACAGGAAATGACAAGAATTAACGCCAGTCGGGATGCGTTACGGTACTTCAAAAGCGACATGAACACCTCATGAAAATAAACCCATTAAAGCAATGATGACATGCTGCCAGTGGAGCCACGACGCTGTAGGAAAATCCACCGGCCCAGCCCCAGCAAGAACAGAGATCCACCAAAGATCTTCGCTTCAAATAGCCACACGTTGCTGATGTCTTCCGTTGGCAGAACCGAGAAAGTCAGCGCAATCAGAATCACTGAGATACCAGAGATCGGAGCCCAACGAAGTCCGGCCTTCCAGGCGCTCCCAAAGATATAAAGAAAGGGAGGGAAGCTACCCAACACCATCATCGAGACCAGTTCTTGATAGGCTGCCCGCATCGTATCTCCTAACTGCATCACCAGCAGCAAAGCCGTCGCTACACTTGCCAGTGCAAACATCGAAACATGTGGAGTCCTCCATGTGGGGTGAATCCGGGCAAACATGGGTGGCAGCAATCCATCGCGTGCTGCTGCAAAGGATAATCGTGACGTTGCGGAAACGATTCCGCCGAGTTGTCCGAGCATGCTCATTACCGATAGCACCGCAAACAAAATCGGCAACCAGAACCAGCCCAATGATTTGGCTCCAACTTGAGCCGCCTGCATGATTCCGAACAAAACGCTTGTCTCCTCCGGTTTTTGCAGCACCACGATGGCAAGCGTTGCCACACTATAGAAAAGCACTCCCGCCAGTCCAGCCATCCATCCAGCCCGGCGTATCGTTTTGCCAGGATCTCGAATCTCTTCCCCCATCATTCCCAATAACTCAATGCCTGATACCGCAAAAGCAATTTGCGACCAAAGATTGAGGGTCTCCAGTCCTAGCGGCGGCATCAGGTTGAGAGTAGTAGCCGATCCCTGACGCAAGTAGACGGCGGCTGCAGCCATCACTAACAGCAACGCCATCAGCCAGGTCGCTACGCTGGCAGCGTTCTGATTCCAGCGTCCGATCCGCACGCCCAACAGGTTCACGCCCACCCCGGTCCATATCGCGACTACTCCAGAGGCGACGATGAGGCTGCGATTCTCAACCAAAGCTGGATTAATCGCATACGCGGCAATGCTGACATAGGCCAATGCTGCATTGGGAACCCAACTCGCAATCCCAACCCAATACAACCAGAATGACAGGAACCCATGCCAATCCCCAAAATCATCTCTTGCCCAGACATACTGCCCGCCAGCTCCAGGCCGTCGTGCTGCGAGCGCTCCCACTGCCTGAGCCGTAGGCCCGACAAAAAATAGCCCGGCCAGCAGGAACAAAGTGACAGAGCCCGGGCCTGCATGAGCGGCTGTGGCCAGCCAGCGCGTTCCGACTATGCATGCCACCCCGAGCAGCGTCACATCACGCAGCCCCAGTCCTCTATTCAATTGATTAGTTGCAGCTATATCGTCCCAATTCCTTACTCTCTCGAAAACTTCACTGACATCAAGTCGCTACTGGAC
>JBKJUN010000622.1:0-7740 GCA_046590555.1 Bryobacter sp.
GCGAAGGCCACCCATTAGTCTACGGTGAATGGTTGCATGCCCCTGGTAAGCCTACCCTGCTTTGCTACGGGCACTACGATGTGCAACCGGCTGAGCCGTTGGAGCTTTGGCGCACACCTCCTTTTGAGCCGACTGTCCTCGGTGACAATCTCTATGCCCGCGGAGCAGCCGATGACAAAGGTCTGGCGATCATTCTGATTCGAGCGGTACAGCATTTCCTGAGGGCGGGGAAGCCGCTACCGGTGAACGTCCGATTTCTCTTTGAAGGCGAGGAAGAATCCGGCGGCGATCATGTTTCAGCCTATCTGCGTGAGCACGCGGATGAACTCCAATGCGATGCCGCGCTGATTTGCGACACCGAGATGTTTGCTCCTGAATTACCAACGATTTGTGTCGGACTGCGCGGGATCGTTTATGCGGAATTGCATGTCACAACGGGTGAAGTCGATCTGCATTCTGGTGTCTACGGTGGGGGTGTTCCAAACGCGATCGAAGCTGCAGCGAGGATAGTTTCTTCGCTCAAAGACAAAGATGGAAATTTCCTGATCCCCGGCTTTGACGACGACGTGATTCCCCCAACGGCAGAAGAAGAACAGAGCTGGAGTGCTTTGCCTTTCGATATGGAGGCTTACCGGCAAGATGAGGCCAAGGTATTCGAGCTTCACGGTGAACCGGGTTTCGGATTGTTTCAGCAGCTATGGGCAAGGCCGACACTTGAGATCCACGGAATTGGAGGTGGTTTCACTGGTGAGGGTTCAAAGACGGTAATCCCCTGCACGGCGGTTGTGAAGCTCAGTTGCCGCCTCGCACCGGGGCAGGACCCGGATCGTATTGCAAGGCTATTGAGTGAAACCGTTGCTGCCCAAGCCCTTCACGGGACACGTACCAGCTTGAAGGTGCTGGGCAAGGCCCCTGCCAGTGTTGTGGACCCAGCGAACCCGTTTGTGCGGGAGGCTGCCGAAGCTATGTTCGAGATCTTCGGCAATAAGACGGTCTTCACTCGCAGCGGTGGATCCATCCCGATCGTAGGCCTCTTTAAGGATGTATTGGGAGTTCCCAGTGTCATGACTGGCTTTGGTCTGCCTGACGACAATCTGCACGCACCAAACGAAAAGGTTTATCTGCCAAACGTCTACCGGGGCATCGAGGCGATTGCGCGATACTTTGAACGGCTGGGAGAACGGGCAGAGGTGAAGTGAGTAGTTTTGAATTCAAAGATACGCTGAAAAACTCGGTCGACATTGTGCGAGTGATCGGGGATTACATCCGCCTGCAAAAGCTGGGTGGGAGTGCCCGTTACCGTGGGCTTTGTCCGTTTCATAACGAGAAGACGCCGAGCTTTTATGTTCATGCCGACCGGCAGTTTTTCAAGTGCTTTGGTTGCTCCAAGGGGGGCGATGTATTTAGCTTTGTCATGGAGATCGAAGGGCTTGGCTTCTTTGAAGCGATGAAACTGCTTGCCGAGAAGAATGGCATTGCGATGCCGGCACCGAAGCCAGACTTTGATCCGGCCAGCCGCAAGAAAGCTTCACTGCAAGATCTGCACGAAATCGCTGCAAAACACTTTCGCGAAGTTTTGTATTCTGACGCCGGTGAGCCTGCGCGGGCTTATTTGAAGCAGCGCGGGCTTGGCCAGAAACTGGCCGAGGAGTTTTGCCTGGGCTTCAGTGATTCTTCCGGTGGTTTGACGCGCGCTTTCCAGCGACAGGGAGTAGAAGAAGCGCTGCTGGAAGAGTCTGGTCTCTGTCTAAAGCGCAATGAAGGAAACGGATTCTTTGACCGCTTTCGCAACCGGTTGATGTTTCCGATCTGGAATGAGAGCGGCAAAGTGATTGCGTTTGGCGGCCGCACTCTCGGTGAAGATCAGCCCAAATATCTGAACTCGCCTGAGACGCCGATTTATCGCAAGAGCCATGTTCTTTACAATCTTCATCACGCACGGGAGGGTGCTCGAAAGAGCGGGCGAATGGTGTTGGTAGAAGGATACATGGATGTGATCGGGGTACACGCTGCGGGCGTCAAAGAAGTTGTAGCCAGTTGTGGCACAGCGCTGACTAGTCAGCAGGTGCGTTCGATCAAGCGGCATGCTGACCGTGTAGTTGTGAATTTCGATCCCGACAATGCGGGAGCAAACGCAACCGAGCGCAGCATTCAGATTCTTCTTGAAGAGAGTCTTCAGATTCGAGTATGTTCTTTGCCTGGGGGCCTCGACCCTGATGCCTTCGTCAAAACCAATGGAGCCGAAGCATATCTGAAAGAGTTGGAACGCAGCCCCGGATACTTTCATTGGTTGGCTGAGCGTGCTCGAGGTCGATTCGACATGCGAAGTGCTGAAGGACGGATGGAGGCATTTCGTTTTCTATTGCCCGCGATCCAGAAGCTGCCAGATAAGCTGGAGCGTCTTGCGGTAGTGAACGACATGGCCAGCTATCTTCGTGTCGAGCCGGGTGAGATGCTCGACCAATTCCGCAAATCGGCTGGCGACCGGAGCATGCCAAAGGCGATTGAAGTAAAGCCTGATCGCCACCTGCCTGATCTTGAACGTGTGTTGATCCGTTTGATTCTGCACCATCCCGATGTGGTGTCCGGCTATTGCGATACGATTCTTGGGCTGGAAGGATTGGCTGCGCTGCAAAGCCACAAGATCCTCGAAGCTGCCCTTCAGATGCTTGAGGCGGATGGCAGTTTAGACTTTCCTTCCTTGCAGTCCAAGCTAAGTGAAGCTGATGCCAACCTATTGGCTGCGCTCTTTTCTTCCGATACGGAAGATGTAGAAAGAACTCATGACGATCCTGCCGCGCAATTGCGGGCTTGCCTTGAAAAGCTGGCTCATGACTCGCGGGAGCTGCAGCGCAAGGAATTGCGGCAGCAAGTTCGTGAGGCGGAGCTTCGCGGAGACATCGGTGAAGCTATGCGATTAATGGAATTGGAACAGAAGCTGGAAAGGACCCGCAGGTAAATCACTAGTGATGGCATGGTGTTGGTGAAGCGCTTTTTTTGCTAGAGTGTCGAAACAAGGAAGTTTCGATTAGCGTCACCGCTAACTCAACTGCTTTCTCAGGGAACTAACAATGGATGAGGAATTTAGCACCGGCGACCAAATGAGCGAAGGAGTCGCTGAACAGGTCATTCGTAGAATCGACGAGATGGAATCGCTCGCCGAAGGAGAGCCTTTTGTTGAGCGCGATGGGGATCTAGAAGAGACGGCTCTTGATGAAGTAGGTGCCGATAGTCCAGAAGTAGGCGCTGAAGAAGAAGATTCACTCGAGCTCATTGAGAAGACCAACGACCCAGTCCGCATGTACTTGCGCGAAATGGGTACGGTTGCGCTGTTGACGCGCGAAGGGGAGATTTCGCTTGCTCGCAAGATTGAACGCGGGCAAAAGGCTGTCTTGAAAATTTTGTCGAGATCCCCGCTTGTAATCAACGAATTGATTCAGATGCGCAGCGATCTTGAACAGGGTGAGATTTCGATTTACGATCTACTGAGTCTGCATGATGGTGCCGGGCCGGAACGGGATATCACCGAAGAAGAGATCGAGGAAATCGAAGACGATCTGGTTCGCCCAGAAGAAGAGACGTTCCTGCTGAGCATCGAATCGGTTGCAGCGCTGGCTCGACGCGCGCAGCAAACACGCCAGAAATTAAGCTCGATTTCGCGCGGCATGAAGCCCAAAGAACATCGCAAGCTCCGCTTCTTTCTGGCGCGCACGATCATCGAGGCCTCGGTGGAGATTCGCCGGCATAGCTTCAGTTCCTGGCTGCTGCATCGCCTCATTACCCGCCTTCGCAAGACGGTCGACCAATTGAAGTCCCTTGAGTGGGAAGTGTCGCGCCTGCAGCGTCGTGTCGAAGAGGGCAACCTCAAGGGCGATTTCCGCAAAGATCTTAAGGTTCTCACCGCACGCATCCAGCAGATTGAAGAGGACTCTGGCGCGACAGCAACAGACCTCAAGCGCACCCTGCAGATTGTCGAACGCAGTGAAGGTGAAGCGTTGGTTGCCAAGAAGCAATTAATTGAGGCCAACCTCAGGCTGGTGGTTTCTATTGCCAAGCGCTATACCAATCGTGGATTACAGTTCCTCGACTTGATTCAGGAAGGCAACATCGGCCTGATGCGGGCGGTTGAAAAGTTTGACCACCGGCGCGGCTTCAAGTTTTCTACTTATGCCACGTGGTGGGTAAGGCAGGCAATCACCCGCGCGATTGCCGATCAGGCGCGCACAATTCGTGTGCCCGTGCACATGATCGAGACGATCAACAAGCTGATTCGCACCCAACGTGCGATGCAGCAGGAGTTTGGCCGTGAGCCAACCACTGAAGAATTAGCCAAGCGCCTCGAATTGCCGCTGCACAAGGTGCGCAAAGTGCTGCGGATCGCACAAGAACCTATCTCCCTGGAAACCCCGGTGGGCGAAGAAGACGAATCGCACCTGGGCGATTTTCTCGTTGACAAGCGCATCGGATCGCCCTCAGACGCGGTAATCAATTTGAACCTGCGCGAGCAGACGGCAGAAGTACTCAAGACCTTGAGTCCTCGGGAAGAGAAGATCGTAAAAATGCGCTTTGGTCTTCAGGACGGCAGCGAACATACGCTGGAAGAGGTAGGTCAATATTTTGCCGTGACTCGCGAGCGGATTCGGCAAATTGAGGCCAAGGCATTGCGCAAGCTTCGGCACCCGAGCCGGAGTTATCGCCTTAAGACGTTTCTCGAAAAGCAGAACAAAGAATAGGGTTGCTGGGGAAGACATCGACCGATTCTTCGTACCTTACCTAGGACGATCTAAGGTTTTTACCTCATTCCGGGATTCTCTGATTCTGGCGATCAAAGTAAAGAAGGAATTGCAATGGCGGAATGGAACTCCCTTTTTGATGAAACCCAGCGGCTTGCTGGTGAACAATTTGAAGCAGCCTGGAAGCTGCATGTGGATCGCGTTCATGAGACGCTTGAAACCGGATGGCGAGATCACATCGCTCGTGTTGTCGAGTTGCGATTTACCAGCCTCAAAGAGGATTTGACGGCGGCCAACGAAGTCTATCTCGCCGAACGCGTAGAGCAAGAAGTGCAAGCTCGCATTGATGGTGAATGGCAATCCCGCCTGGATGAGCACAAGTCGCAATCGCTGAACGAAGAATTCGAGCAGCGGGTCAACGATACTCTCGAAACACGTCTTGCCGAGCGCATGGAATCTGAGATGCCTGCACGGATCGAGCATGAAGTTCAACAGCAGTTGGAAGTTCAGGTTGCTGCCCGTCTCGAGGACGAAGTGGCGCTTCGTCTTGCGCAGGTTCTTCCTGAAAGAATTGAAACTGGTGTGCAGGAACGACTGAACGAGATTCTGCCAGAGCGCGTGCAAGAGAGCGTTTCACTGCGTCTTGCTGAAGAAGTGCCTGCCCAGGTGGCTCTTGAGCGCGCAGTCTGGGAAGAAGAATTTCTGCCGATGGTTGACCAGGCCCGCGAAGAGATCCGGGTGGAGACTGCAGAGAAAACGCGCGACGCTGCTCGCCGCGAACTCGGCCTCCAGTTGAGCCAGGCTCTGCGTGTATTCCGTCGTGCCAACGACGGCGTGCAGTGGAAAGAGGCTTTCCTTGATGCGGTACAGCCCTATTGCGCTTTGACGGCACTTTTTCTTGTCACCAAAGATCGCTTCAGTCTCGAAGGTGTGCGCGGCATGTCTGGAGAGCTCGAAACCGGCTTTGATCTTGAGTTTGAAGAAGCAGCAGCTTTCTATAATTCGCTCGAATCTAAAGACGTTGTTGTTGCCGTTCGCAGCGACTCTGAAGTCTCGCCCTATGTGATGAGCCTTCGCCCGGATGCGACTCCGGGCAAGTGCTTCATCTTCCCGGTTTTGGTGCAAGACACAGTAGCAGCGCTGCTTTATCTTGAACCGAATGAACAGCCGCTTGAGGTTGGGGCAGTCGAGACTCTGGTTACTGCTGCGAGCCTCACCTTACTGGGTATTCGTGCTGCTCGCGCAGTACAGGCTTCCAGTCTGGTAAATATTGCCAGCGCACTTAACCCGGTCGGGATCGAAGGCGTGCCGCTGGATCCGTTTGTGCAGGTTCCGGTTCCTGTTGGTGCATTTGTAGTGAATGGTGATGGCGCCCCAGCCGTCGCTCTCGCACCAGAGCGCAGCTTTAATTGGGATGACCTCTCGCAGGAGCAGCGGGAGCTGCACATGCGTGCCCAACGCTTTGCCCGTGTTCAGGTTGCCGAAATGCGCCTCTATAAAGATGACGCCGTAAAGTCGGGCCGCCGCGACTCCAATATTTACCTCCGTCTCAAGGGCGAAATAGATGAGGCTCGTGAGCGCTACATGTCACAGTTCCTTGATGGCCAACAGCACATGAGAGACTATCTACATGGAGAGTTGGTTGAAACCCTCGCCATCGATAACCCGCAACTCATGGGGCCAGACTATCCTGGTCCGCTCGTCTATACCTAAATGGATGAGACCTGCGGCGATTCTTTTGGCCTCTAGCTTTGGGTTGTATGCCCAGACGCTTGAGCCCCTCGCCCGCAGCTTTCGAGAAAAGCCGATTCCGGCAAACAAAGCAGCCGTGGAGCAGTTCCTACTGAAGCATCCCAAGGATGCCGACGGGGCACTGGCCCGGCTGCTTTTGTTTAATGGCGACACTACCGCCATCGACAAACTAAAGGCAGCCCGTCCGCTCCTTCCAGAAATCGCAGACTATGTCGATTGGATGGTGGCATCAACTGAGTTCACCGGCAAAGACTTTGCTGCGGCCCTGGTTGATGCTGAGCGAGTCCTGCAGATTGGCGAGAGTCCACTCCAAGGCCGGGCAGCACTGCTGGGTCTGAAGAGCGCGGCAGAGCTTGGCGACGTGCCACGAATGGAAGCGCTGCTCGCCCGCTATCAGAAGCAACTAACGCCAGCCCAGTTTGCACACTATTCAGGCATTGCAACCCAACGCAAGAATCTGCCCCAAGCAGCCAGACGCTGGTTCGTGACAGTTCTCTGTCAATGGCCCAAGTCTCCTGAGGCGCAGGAAAGCGTCAAGTTTCTTTCCCTCACTGACCTGAGTCCGGCAGAACGACTCGAGCGCGCCAATCGCCTCCTCGATCAGGGTGATGCCGGCTCGGCACGGGCTGAATTTGTGGCACTGCTGCCGAGGCTCGAAGGTGCCGCTCTCGATCAGGCAAGAGTCCGGATCGGGGTTTGTGATTACAGGCTGCGTACTGCTACAGCCTACGCCAAGCTCAGCGAGACACAGGTAAAGGATCCCGCTGCCGATGCGGAACGCCTCTTCTACGCGCTGCTTGCCGCACGCCGGGCCAAAGCCTACGACTCGATGTCGGTGGCAATGCGCGAGTTGAGTGAAAAGCACGCGAAGTCGAGTTTTCGTTTGGAGGCATTGGCTAATGCCGCCAGCCAGTATTGGGTAATGGGCGATCACTCCAGGAGCTTGCCCCTTTATGAAGCTTGCGCAGTCGACTTTGCCACGCGTCCCGAAGGCCGCGATTGTGACTGGAAGGTGGCCGTCCAAAATTACATCCTTCAGCGGCCCGGTGCCGAGAAGAAGCTCGAGAGCTTTCTGCGGGCGGAGCCGGACGGGGAACATGCTTCAGCCGCGCTTTACTTTCTCGGTCGCTCTGCGGAAGCCCGTCGAGACAAGGCCAGCGCCAAGAGCTATTACCATCGTGCGACCGAGAGTTTTCCGAATCACTTTTATGCTGAACTTTGCCGCGAGCGCATCTTGCAGGGCGGCCTTCAAGCG
>JBKJUN010000872.1:0-4080 GCA_046590555.1 Bryobacter sp.
CTCAGTAATTACTAAATTTGCTGGAGACGGTTTGGCTGTCGCAAGTAGAGCCGGTGCCGCACAGTCAAATTGACATTTACCTCCTCTCCAGATAGGATCAACTGCATTGGCCTCAGGCTTCTAATTCGCAAGAATCCGACTCTCTCAATCTACTTAAGGGAAGGCGAGCGGCGCTTCAGATGTGCAGCTCCTCTAGCTTTGTTGGCCTTACCGAAATTTGACGCTCCAAAGTCAAATGACCTCCTGTGGTCAATCGTGCCGCTGCGAATGCTCCATTTGGCTCTTTGCTCTCAACACTTCGAGCATTGGCACGATAATTGCTACTATAGTTGTGTCACCCACAGCTCACATAGAGTTTACCGGGCTGACCGAAGAGGTTGAGAATGCGAATGATATTGGTAGCTACTCTGGCGCTTGCGCCGATGATGGCCAAAGATAATGAACCGGTAAAGCGGCTCAATGAGGCAGCCGCCGTGCTGTCGGAAGTGATGGCCATCCCTGACAAAGGCATTCCAGAGGATATGCTTGGGAACGCTCACTGTATCGTGATTGTGCCTGGGCTGAAGACAGCCGCCTTTGTTGTCGGGGGTAAATACGGTAAAGGTTACATGCTTTGCCGCAACAAGGGAATTATGGGATGGTCTGCCCCAGGCACCGTCCGCATTGAAGGCGGCAGTGTTGGCTTTCAAATTGGCGGATCTGAAACTGATCTCATCATGCTTGTGATGAATGAACGCGGCGTAGATAAACTATTGGGCAGCAAATTTACCCTTGGAGCTGAAGGCTCAGTAGCTGCCGGCCCCGTCGGACGCACCGCCACTGCCCAGACTGATGCCCAGATGCATGCCGAAATCCTTTCCTGGTCTCGCTCACAGGGTTTGTTTGCCGGTTTGGCACTCGCAGGTGCAACTTTGCGGCAAGATCTTGACGACAATCAAACACTCTATGGCAAGAAGCTCGAAAACAGGCAGATCGTTACAACAAGAGTAAGGCCACCCAAAGCAGCCGCTCGTCTGATCTCGCTGTTGAACAAATACTCTCCAAAAGAGGCGGGTACACCGCCAGGCAAGTCGAACCGATAAGTTCGAAGAAAAGAAACAATAGTGAATCTATACATTACGACTGGTCTTCTGTTATCGGCCTGTGGAGCTCTAATGGCTCAAAGCTCACAGCGCCAGATTGAAAACGCAAACCGTCTGGCAGACGGTACCATACCAACCTTCCGTGTCACCACCACGGCTCGCACCGCCAAGGCAATTAACTATCAACACAGAAACGGTGCCACCAAAATCGATTTCCGTGGTACGAGTCTTCTCCCGGGCTCAAGGGGTGAGGCTAAAGTTGAGGGTAAGCAAGGCTACATTGAAATCGAAGTTGAATTCGATGATTTGAAGCCGGCTAATCTCCTTGGTGCAGAATATCTTACTTATGTAATGTGGGCAATCACCCCAGAAGGGCGCACTTCCAATCTCGGAGAAATCCTCCTGAATGGAACCAAAAGCAAGCTCAATGTCTCAACTGAACTTCAGTCCTTTGCCTTGCTCGTAACAGCTGAACCGTATTACGCCGTCACCCGGCCGAGCGACTTGATCGTGATGGAAAATGTCGTTCGCAAAGATACGGCTGGCAAAGTAGAAGAAATCGACGCCAAGTACGAATTGCTGCAACGGGGACAATACTTGAAGTTGTCCAACCCTCTGGCCCTCAAGCTGGACAGTAAACAACCCCTCGAGCTTTATGAGGCTCGAAATGCAGTTCAGATAGCCCGCTCTATGGGTGCTGATCGCTTCGCAGCCGACACCTTCGTCAAGGCCGAAAAAAGCCTCGCACAGGCTGAGGCCTACCAGGCACGCAATGCAGGCAAAAAGCCAGTCACGATGATGGCCCGTGAGTCGGTTCAAATCGCCGAAGACGCACGACTCATCGCCGTCAAGCGGCAGGAAGAACAGGCCCTCATGACTGAACGTCAACAGGCCGCCGATCGTCAGAATCAAGCTGAGTCTGGTCGCGCAGCAGCAGAGATCGAGGCCAATCGCATTAGCCGCGAGGCCGAAGCGGCCCGCATCGCAGCCAAAGCCGAGACAGACCGATTGACCCGCGAAAAGGAGGCCCAGGGTCTGGCCGCCGCAGAAGCTGCCGCAATCGCTAAGCGTGAAAACTCCGTCCGTCTTGCTTCAGCAGAACTCGAAGCCGAACGTCTAAAGCTGGAAAATGCAGCACGCCTGGCAGCGGCAAACACTGAGGCTGACCGCCTTAAGTTGGAAAACCAAGCCCGCTTGACTGCTGCCGCCAATGAAACCGACCGGCTCAAGCTGGAAAACGAAGCTCGCTTGGCTGCTGCCGCGACCGAAGCGGACAGGCTCAAACGCGAAAATCAAGCTCAGCTTGATGATGCCGCAAAGCAACGGGCACAAATGGAGCGGGAGAAAAGCGAATTGCGGATTCTGCTTCTTAAGCAATTCAACGCCATTCTGAAAACGGAAGATACCGCTCGTGGACTGATCGTCAACATGCCTGATGTCCTCTTCGATACCGGTCAATTCACCTTGCGGCCCATCGCCAGAGAGAAGCTGGCAAGAGTTGCTGGAATTGTCTCAGGGCACCCTGGCCTTAAGCTGGATATCGAAGGCCACACCGATAGCGTTGGTTCCGATTCCTCTAACCAGATTCTCTCTGAGAAGCGTGGTGAATCCGTTCGTGAATATCTGACCCGCGCAGGTATGGCAACTGCTTCGCTCACTTCAAAAGGATTCGGTGAGTCTAAGCCCACTGCATCCAATGACAATGCTTCAGGCCGCCAACAGAATCGCCGCGTCGAAATTGTCATCTCTGGTGACCTCATTGGTACCCAGATTGGCAAACCCGTTTCTTCCCAATAACGAGTCATTCAACTGGACGCAACGAGGGCCCCTCATCGGGGCCCTCGTTTTGTTTGCCTTCACTTGAGAGATTTTTAGATTGATTGTCGCAATGCCTGATGGAGCCAGCCATGCAAGATATAATCGACCGCCTCGACAAGATCAATCAGGCCACCGACAGCCCCGAACTCCTCGATCTGCTCAACAAGGTCGCCTTGAATTCAAGCGACAACACTCTCCGCGGCCATCTCCGCCAAATCCTCAACAATCAGCGCCAGGGCCGACCAGTGATCCATCAACGTCCTGGCTGCCGGGCTCTTTTTCGGGATTTGCCTCGGCGGTAAGTACATGCTGGCAGATAACCTGGACGGCTACCGCGTAAACCCTTTCCTGCACAATTTGCGAAAAGCCATGCTTGCCTGCGCACTTCTTCCGACCAAACTAAAAGAAAACGCAAAGACCTACATCTTCTATACCAAGTTCTACGAGTTTCTTTATGATCCCCGCAAGCGCATTGCCGCTATCGCCAAAGCCCATGCCGGAGCTGATCTTGGCAATGACCTTCTGACCGTCCTGTACTCCCTCGGTGGCTAGTTCAGCGGTGCCGAACCGATACCGGGCTTCTAGATGCAAAAAAAGCAGGCGGCACTACTTACATCATGACTGTCCGTGCAGTTCAGCACACCTCGGGCCTGAAAATGAGCGGAGATCTGCCTCCCGTGGCCGGTACTCCGGGTAGTCCACAAAAAGAACTGGGCATCTCTGTTCAAACGATTTCAAAAACGGGGAAGCGCTCCACCCAAGCTTGCATGATGCGCGACTGGCGTATCTTCGCTGATTTCGCCCAAGCACTGATTGTCATTGCCAGAACCATGTACGCATCCGATCCGCTGGCGATCGATCTCGATCAAACGCCCTACGCCTTGGACTCCTCCACAATCGATCTCTGTCTTTCGCTGTTTTCCCTGAGCTCGATTCCGTTCTGGAAGGGCAGCAGTCACGGTGCACACGCTGCTCGATCTTCGTGGCAACATCCCCACTTTTATTCATGTTTCCGATGGAATGCTGTCGGATGTCAAGGTTCTCGACGAGATCGTGCCAGAAGCAGGAGCTTTCTATGTGATGGACCGTGGCAACCTCGATTTCGACCGTCTGTACCGGTTTACCGTCGAGGCTGCTTTCTTCGTTGTGCGCAATAAACGCAATGTGATTTTGCGCCGCC
>JBKJUN010000896.1:0-2914 GCA_046590555.1 Bryobacter sp.
ACCCGGCCGACGGAACTTTCTCCCTCCTGGCTCTGCCAAGTCCTGCCTCAGCAGCACCGGGGCTGAAAGCAGCCCGCCTGAAAGGCGGGGGGATTAGACCCAACGCATGGTACTAAAGCCGAGGTCACCGCTCTCGGACCGCTCGTCCATTTCGTTCATTTCCTGAAGACCAATGGCCTCTGGGAAGAATGGGTAGAGGAATGCCCGCTGACTTACACCAGTAACAACGCGCCGGAAAAGGCGGGGATCCTTGGTGGCATTCTTCTAACACTTCTGGCTGGCCACAAACGCTACGCCCACATCAACGCCCTCCGCCATGACCCGGTCATTCCGCCGCTGCTCGGTCTGAAGGAACTCCCGTGTGAAGATAGCGTCCGTCGTGCCTTTCAACGAGGCGACCATGAGAAGTACACCCTTTGGATGGACCTGAGCCTGAACCACACCTTCGAGCCGCTGTTGACCCAAGCCTGGGTGCTCGATATTGACGCCACCGTCAAGACCGTCTTTGGCAACCAGGAGGAAGCCAAGGTCGGCTACAACCCTACGAAGCCAGGTAGGCCCTCGCATGTCTATCACGCCTACTGCATTGCGGCGTTACGGATGGTGTTGGAGGTGGAAGTTCAGGCTGGCAATCAGACGGCCCCCGAGTTTGCTCACGCGGGCCTGTTCGGCTGGCTTGACGCTCGACCGCGCGAACAATGGCCCACCCTGCTCCGCGGCGACGTGGCGTGGGGCACCGAGAAAACGATGGCCGAGGCAGAGAAGCGGGATCTGCCATACCTGTTTAAACTGCGGCAATCAGACGGTGTGAAGGCTTTGATGCAACGCAGTGTGAGCCAGACAGCGTGGGCACCGGCGGGCGGTGGTTGGCAGGGTGTTGAGGACAAACTCCAGTTGCAAGGTTGGACGCGCCAGCGGCGGGTGGTCGTGTTGCGCCGGGCGCTGCCGCGGGATGTGGCCACGATTGAGAACGAAGAGGCCGGCCGGCAGAGGCGCTTGGTGGGGATATGGAGGTGATGAACCCGGGCAAGCCGATGTACGAGTACGCGGTTTTGGTGACGACGGCACCGGTGGAAGAGGTGCTGAGCGTGGCGCAATTGTACCGGGATCGAGCGAACGCCGAGAACATCTTTGACGAGATGAAGAACCAGTGGGGCTGGAGCGGATTTACGACGCAGGACGTGGCGCGCTGCCAGTTGATGGCGCGGATCAACGCGTTGATTTTCAACTGGTGGAGTTTGTATCCGCGATTGGCGCTGCCGGGCAGGCATACGGAGGCGACGACGAGCCGGCGTATGTTGGTGTATGGGTTGGGGAAGAAGAGCCGGCAGAGTCACTCGTGTCCAAATTAGCCCCAGGCATTGGGGGTGAAGCCCTGTTAGTGTAGGGAGGAGTTCCAGCAAGAACGATCCCATCCCAAACGAGGCTTAACCCCCTGTCACGAGTATCCAGCATTTTCAGTCAGATTCTCCAGCAAGTTCCGCGCCCGCTGTTTCAGAGGGTGGTTGAAACCCATCAGGGTGAGCGCCATTCTCGGGGCTTCCGCTGCTGGGACCAGTTCGTCTCCATGCTCTTTTGCCAGCTCGGGCAAGCGCAAAGCCTCCGCGAGATCTACGAAGGGCTCCAAACCAGCGAAGGCAAACTGGTCCACCTCGGCATGGAGAAAGCCCCGCGTCACTCCACGCTGGCCTACGCCAATCAACACCGGCCCTGGGAGATTTATCGAGATCTGTTTACCGCTTTGCTCACCCACCTGCGAGCCAGACTGCCGGTATCGGCCAAAACACCCTTGGAACTCCCTGGCAAACTCTACAGCTTGGACAGCACCCTCATCGACCTGTGCGCAAAAGTCTTCGATTGGGCCAAGTACCGAACCGCCAAGGGCGCAGTGAAAATCCATCTCCTTCTCGATCACGACGGTCTGCTGCCTGAGTTTGCCATCATCACCGAAGGCAAAGCCGCTGACATTGGCGTCGCCCGCAAATTTTCTTTCCTCAAAGGGTCCATGGTTGTCTTTGATCGCGGTTACTGCGATTACGACTGGTTTGCGGGCTTAAGTGAAAAGGGCGTCCATTTCGTTACCCGTTTGAAGGACAACGCATCCTGGGTTTCGGTGGAATCCAGGCCTGTTCCCGCTGATTCCAACGTCCGCCAGGATGACATTGTCGTCTTTACCCAACATGACGCGGAGGACAACAAACGATTTTTCCGCCGAGTCGTCTGGTGGGACGAGAAGGGCCAACGGGAGTATGCCTTCCTGACCAACCATCTCGATCTGGACGCGACCGTAGTCGCCGCCGTGTACAAGCAGCGCTGGCAGATCGAATTGTTGTTTAAGGCGCTCAAGCAGAACCTACGGATCAAGACTTTTGTGGGCACCTCGGCCAATGCGCTCAAGATTCAAATTTGGACAGCACTGATCGCTTTGCTACTGGTGCGGTACCTGCAGTTGCGCAGCCGCCTCCACTTGCATCTCAGTCGCTTTGTGGCGCTCCTGCGCCATCAATTGTTCGTCTACCGAGACCTTTGGCGGTTTCTCGATGAGCCCTTCGAGGGTCCGCTCCCGGTGCGCGATGACTATATCCCGCCGCAACCAAATCTATTCAGCGAATACGACGTTGGACAGCATAACAACCCGATAATCGGCTCCGATAACCAACCTCAACCGCAAACTGAGAACTGCACCAAGGAAAATGCTTTGCTTTCAACACCGCTCACCCCGGTTTCGGGCTAATTTGGACACCAGTGATGGCATTTAGGGTATTTCTGCTTTAGAGATCATGGTGGCTGCGAGCCAAAGGTACTAAAGTGCTGGCCCCTGGATGAGCTGCCAAATTCATCTTACGGTCGCCACGGCACAATCGTAGTTTCGCTTCAGGCGGGTGGGACGACGGGGAGGATGGGTAGTCTCCCG
>JBKJUN010000317.1:0-7105 GCA_046590555.1 Bryobacter sp.
TGGGCCTTGGCAGCCATTGCAGTGAGGGCGAAGCGACGGGTCATTCCGTGATTATCCAGTAATCGCGCGGGTAAAGGCGGTAGAGGGGTTCGCCGAGGTAGGCTTCCCAGGCAGCTAGTTGCTTCTCGGGGCCAATGACATAGTAGGTAGCGTCGGTGGACGGAGCTTGTTTTTCGCCGTAGCCGGGGAGGACTCGTGCGTAGCCGACGTCCATGCGTTTGTAGAGTTCGGCGTCGAGATTGGGCTTCTCGCGGAGCTTGAGGATGTTGGTACGGAAAGCGCGGACGGCGTCTGGGGAGAGGCCATCGGCGAGGTCTGCGGCCATCGCGGCAGTGCGGGATTCGAAGCCGCTGCCGGCGCGAGTGCCAGCGAAAACCTGGGCCAAAGTGTATTCGGCCAGCGATTTGTCGCGGGGTGCTGTCTTGAGGGAGTTGACGACGAAGTTGAGGGTTTGGGGTAGCTCTGGAGTGCGTTCCGCATAGTAGTGGCTGCGGCCTTCAAAGGCGCTCGAGCGGAGGCCGTTTGAGTAGGCAAGACCCGCGCTCCAGGTCTTCATGAAGACACCGTGGGGGCCTGCGCCGCCAAAGAGTTTGAAGGCGAGGAATTGCAGGGCGGATTCTTCGTCGAGATCGAGGAGGCTGACTGACTTGACCGAGTGCAGGTGGACGCCGCCTTGCATGTTGGGGGCCAGCAGGCCTACGTATTGGGGTTCATTTGTGAGATTTTCGCGAGCCATGACGCGCTTGGCAACGGCTCTTGGAGCTTTGGGGGCGATGGGCGCAACGGGATCGCCCGAGAGGCCGGCTACCAATGCTAAGAGAAGTGGCTCAAGAGCGGCGATGTTCTCTGGGGAGGCCGTTAGGTGCATCCGTGCGTTCGCTTTTTTGAGGAGCGTTATGCGCACGGCGTCGAGTTCTGCGATGGCCTCCTCGACGGGTGTGAGAAGGTCCTGTATCGTGACGCGGACCAGGTATTGCCAGTCTTCTTGTTGTGAGGATTCGGGGAATTCACTGGCGATGTAGAGGAGGTCTTTTGAGACTTCATTCGAAACGGCTTCGACGTCGAGTTGGGCTTTGGTTGCGAGGCTGCGAAGCCAATCAGCAGTTTCGGTGCTGGGCTCTGTGAGCATCCAGCGCAGACGATGCAGATGGTGGAGCTGGGTGTGGAAGCTGGAGAGGCTAAGGTAGAAAGGATCGTCCTGGTAGGTCCAGCAATTGGCGGGGCCGTTGACCCAGGTCTCTTCACTGCGTGTCATGGTGCTGCGGAGGGCGTTGATGGTCTGGTCGACGATGTCTTTGAGGCGGCTGCGGTTGTCGAGAGTCCAGTTGGGAGCGAAGAGGGTGGCCTCCATCCAGGAGAGTGCGGCTTTGGCTTCGTCGAGGGTGTTGCCTGCACCGGTGATCGAAAGTTCGATGCGGTCGCTGGTTGGGTTAGAAGTGAAGGAGGCACCGACGCCGAGGATCTCGCGTCGGATCTGTTGCATCGCTTCTTCGTAGCTGAGAGTTTTGCCGTCTTTGGTGAGGCCGGTGCCGCTGAGCATGGAGGGCAGCACGGAGGCAAAGATGAGCTGGCGGCCGGAGAGTTCTCTTGCGTTCAGGGCGAGGCCAATGGTGGCGCTGCTCATGCCAGAGAATTTACCGACTACGAGGGGGATGCTGCCTGCTACTGTCTTCACTTCATAGTCGAGTTGATCGTCGAGTGTCATCGGAGGATGGTCGATGAAGCGGGCTGGGGTGTCCATGCTTTGAACTCGCTCCAGCTCGGCTGTCGCAGCATCGTAGTCCTGCTTGTAGAAGAGGATCGCCTGTTGTTCGCTGCTCGCGCCATAGTGGTGCATGAGGCGGGTGGCCTCTTCGGCAAGACGAATATTGAGGGCCGTTTGTTCGTGCTCAAGGAGATCGCTGGAGGCTTTGGCGGCGACTATGTAGGGGCTTGATGAAAGCAACTTCCACTCGTCGATCTTGTCGCGCCAGATGTTTTTGCCGCTGGCCAGGATGTCTTCGAGGTAGGCAAAAAGTTCGGGTTGAGCCAGCGATTTTTCGAAGCCCGGTTCGTCGTTCAAATCGCGTAATAGGCTGGGCCAGATGCTTTGGCTCATGCGGCCACCGAAGCCGGGCGGGGAGCTGGTGAGCTTGTCGCCAGAGCGCTTCATGCGCAGGAGGTTGGCCTGCATGCGGTCGTGGAAGTCTCTAAGCTCTGGGCTGTCGTCGGGCCAGGTGGCGACGCGGGCGATTTCGTCCTTGACCAGATTCCAGATCTCGAGCAGGCGTGCGGTGTCTACCTGGGAGGCAGCGAGATCGGGGATGTAGATGTAGAAGCCTGCGTAAGCCTCGTTGTCAAAGCCCATTGCCACCGAGCGGGCACCGGTGTCGGTCTGGCGGGTTTTGGAATCGATGAAGAGCTTGTAGAGGTTGGTGGAGGGGTCTCCGCCGAAGGCCTGGGCGAAGAGGTCGGCGAGGGATTCGTCTTTGGAGTTTAGACGAGGCAGGAGGGGCCAGGCAAAGTGAGCGGGGCCGGGTTGCTGCAGGTTCTGTGAAGGGAACTCGGTGATTTGAATTGTGCCTTCGGCAGCTGGCTTGGGCTCGGGGAGATCGCTCCATTTGGAGCCGGCCCGGACGGGGGCATCGCTTTGCAGGTTGGTAAGAATTTTGTCGTAGCGGGCGAGCGCGTCTTCAAGTGCAATGCCCTTTGGCAGGCTTGTGATCATCTCGATGTTGGCGAGGTGATAGTTGGCGGCATGGAATTCGCGGATGTGCTCGGGCAGCATGTTGCGCATGTGGGCTGGGTCGCCGCCGGAGTCGTAACTGACGGGGTGATCGGGGCCAAGCAGCAGGCGGCCCATGGCGCGGTAAGTGCGGTAGCCGGGTTGTGAGGCGGCACTGATCATCTCGGCGTAGATGGAGCCTTTTTCTTCTAGTTCGAGCCTGCCTCCTTCGACTTCACGGACGCCGAAGTTACGCACTTCGCGGCGAATTTCTTCGTCGGTGTAATCGGGGTTGAGGAGCGCGTAGCTGGAGCGCTCGAAGTGTTCAAAGTAGGCCTCAATACCGGCATTCACGGCGAAGGGATAGCAGGTTTTGAGTTGTTGGGTGAAGGCCGTGGATTCGACCATCGACATGGTTTCGCGGGCGGCTACGGCGCGGCCGACGTTGCCTTTGCCAAGGACCAGATGTTCCTGGGTGTGAGGCTCGCCCATATTCGATACAGGGAAGGTGTGCACCTGCAGAAAACTCTGCGGGACCGTCTGGATCTCGATCAGATCGAGTTGAAACTGGCTCTGGTTGTGGAGGAAGCGGGCACCCATGGCCTGCCCCATTCCGTTCTTGTAAACCGCTTTGGCTGTGAAGCCGGCGATCTGTTGATCTTCTGTCAGGTCCTGATACGTCACTCTTACCATGCTGCCACGTCAGGATCGGGCGACCTGAAGCATTCCGTCGTCAGGGTTACTTGTCGCCGCCAATATGCAGGCCCTTGTGGATTGCATAGAGGGCGAGTTCGAGACGATCGCTGACGCCGAGCTTGTCGAAGATGTTGTGGAGGTGGTTCTTTACCGTCTGCTCGCTGATGAACATCTTTTCGGCCATTTCTTTGTTCTTGTAGCCTTGGGCAACCAAGCCAACAATTTCGCGCTCGCGGGCGCTCAAAGGGCTGCGCTCGCGGACCTTGCCCTGGTGGGCGCTGGCCAACGAAGAAGAGGAATTGGGTGAAGAAGAGGACGAGTAGCTTTCGCCACCGGCAGTGGCAAACTGACGCATCACGGCAGCAGTAGTATGGGAATCGAGCCAGATCTCGCCGGCATAGACCTTGCGGATACTCTTGACGATGAGTTCAGGTGCGGTTTGCTTGAGCACGATGCCGCAGCAGCCGAGCTTCATTGCCTGAACAAATTCGTTTTTGTCTTCACTGGCGGTGAGGATGATGACTTTGGTTTTGCGATTGATGTGCTGCAGGGTTTGCAACGCACCAAGACCATCGAGATTTGGCATGCGCAGATCGAGCAGGAGGATATCCGGCTCATGCATCTGAATTTGTTCGAGGGCTTCGCGGCCATCGTTGGCTTCGCCAACTACTTCGAGATCACTCTCGAGCATCAACATCTTCTTTAGGCCATCACGAACGATCGGGTGGTCATCAGCCAGAACGATGCGAATCTTGCGTGTCGGTGTTTCGTCAATCATAGGTGGCATCTTGAATTCAATTAAGGATGCGCTCATCTCAGGCATGGCTAGTTCCCTCCGGTTCCTCGTCTTGCTTTGATCCTAAGGGTCAACTAGTACTTTTTCAATGGAAGTAATCCCTAGTTGGGCCTCAGGAAATCCCTTAGAAGGTTCTAAGTAACGCCTTAGGGCCATCATTGCAATTGTGAGGAACGCCATGGGAGGGAAGCCTTCTCTGCGAAAATCGTCTCCTTCAGCTTCTCCAACGCTCCGGTACTTACTAGTCCGCTATAGTACCAAATCACAACACCGGGGAGGTTGCGGGCCCGAGTTGCCTCAATCATTTGGATCAAAACTTCGGGGCTCTTGGAATTGGTAATGTCGATGCCCGGGACCAGCCGGGTAGTATCGGGAAGGTATTTGAGATTGTTGTCGAGCTCGCGGATGTAGGTAGCTAGATCCGCTCGATAAATTTGCGGCGAGATGAAATCGACCGAATTTTCTTTTAACCACGCTGGATAATCCTGAGCAAAAGTCTCGAGCCCATAGGGATAAGTGATGGGCGCGTTTGTAAGGGTGATGCGCCAGTCCACGGCCTTCACTCGTTGTGAGAGGGTTTTGATGAAGTCGTTTAGCTTGCGGGCACGCCAGAGCTTCCAGGGACGATCTTCGACATTGGCGGGTGGCTCTTTGCCGTCATTCTCGCGGGCGTAGATGGCACGTGTTGCGTCGTCGTAGCCGCAATCGAGTTGTGGGTAGCGGGCACGGTCGAATTCGATCGAGTCGATTTTGTAGTTGGTGGCGAGCTCGACCATGAGGTCGATCAGCCAGGCTTGGGCTTCGGGGTTGGTGTGGGCGAGCCAGTAGAAGTTTTCTTTGGTGCCGCTGACTGGGAAGGCGTCGACGCCGGCCTTTGTTTTGGCGAGCCATTCCGGGTGGCGATCAAAGACTGGGCCTTTGCGGGACTCGCCTGGGTAGTAACCGGAGTAGCCGGCGACGAAGCCGTACTCAACCCAGGGGATGCAGGCGAGGCCGAGTGGGGTTGCGTATTCGAGACATTCGGCCATCACGTCACGGCCACGAAATTCAGGATCAATCATGAGGCCGGTTTCGCGTTCAAAAACTTTGCTGGGCCAGAGAGGGTAGCCACGGGACCAGACGTTGATGAAGACGGCGTTGAAATTGGCCTGGGCCAGGCGTTCGATGGTTTGCTTGAGGGTCTCTGGGGTGGTGAGGGAATCGCGGGCTACCCAGACGCCGCGGAGCTCGCCTGCGAAGCTTGCCGAGCTAAGGCAGAGGATGAGGAAAATCAAACGCATGTCTATGGTTTCAATTTACTACTTCTACTCTCCTGAGACATGCGCAAATTGCGCCTGCTTTGACAGAGCTACTGCAGCAGCTTCGTTAGAGCTTTTGGCATTTCGGGCAAAAGGTAGTGCCGCGTTGGCTTACCAGCATTCGCTCGAATGTGGTTGCGCAGCGCGGGCAAGGTTGGCCGTGTTTACTGTAGACCTGATGCTGATCCTGGAAGCTGCCCTTTTCGCCTTTGGCGTTGACGTAGTCGGAGATCGAAGAGCCTCCGGCGTTGATCGCGGCTGCGAGCACGTCCTGGATTGCCTGGTGTAGAAGAAGCAGCTTTGGCTTTGAGATCTGGTCGCCTGGGGTCATCGGATGGATGCGCGCGAGGAAGAGTACTTCGTCGGTGTAGATGTTGCCCATGCCGCGCAGGAAGCTTTGGTCTAGCAGGAGAACTTTGATTCGCGTGCGGCGACTGAGTGTGAGTTGGACAAAGTCGTGGGGGGTGATCTCAAGCGGGTCCGGGCCGCGTTTGGGGTAAGTAGTGGCCCAAAAGACTTTGCCGAATTTGCGGATATCGTCGTATCGGAGGACGCCTTCGTCGAGAAATATTTGCCCACGGGTGAACTTGCTCTGTTCGCTCGACAGCATGAGTTGGCCCGTCATGCCTAGGTGTACGAAGAGCATGCCGTCGTCGAAATCGAGAACGATGAATTTACCGTAACGGCGCACTGCAAGGATGCGTTTGCCTACTGTGATGTCGGGGGCAACACCAACGACGGCGACTACGGAGCGACCAGGGAGGACGGCGCGCAGGCCACGGACGACGGTTTCTACTTCAGGGAGTTCAGGCAAGGTTATCGATCTGGATGTAAATGGTTCCGGATTGGATCTCGACCGGGAATTTCTTGAGTTTCACTGTGGGGTTCATGTCGTACTCGCCCGAGACGCAGTCGAATTCCCAACCATGATAGGGGCAAATCAACATGCCGTCTGCAAAGTTACCTGCACCCATCGGGCCGTTGCGGTGCGGGCAGATACCTTCTAGGGCGTGGATGATTCCTTGATGGTTGCAGACGACATAGGTTTCAACACCGACGATCGCTTCAACGCTTGTCCCGGGTGTGAGGTCCTCAAGCCGGGCCACTTCAACAAGCGGCATATGATGAGGCTAGCATGCGTATCCTTTTTTCTTTGATGGCTGTCCTTTGTCTTGCTTCCTGCCAGAAGGCGGGGCTTCCTGTTGTGGGTGTGATCCCGAAGGGGGCGAGCCACCAGTTCTGGCAGACGGTGCATGCGGGGGCCGTGCAGGCTGGCCGTGAGTATGGGTTTGAAATCGAATGGAATGCGCCGGCGCTGGAGATTGATGCGCCCAGGCAGATCGATATCGCGCAGTCAATGGTGACGCGGAAGCTGGCAGGGATCGCGATTGCTCCGGTGGATCGTAGGGCGCTGGTGTCGGTGATCGAACGTGCCAGTGCGCAGGGGGTTCCGGTGGCTGTTTACGATAGCGATGTCGATACGAATCAGCGGATCACTTATGTGGCTACAGATAACCGTGAGGGAGGGAGAATGGCGGCGCGGCGGCTGGGGCTGGTGTTGGGTGGTAAGGGAAAGGTGCTGGTGGTGGGGTTTATGGCGGGGAGTGCGTC
>JBKJUN010000959.1:0-9363 GCA_046590555.1 Bryobacter sp.
CGCGGCGATTGGACCTAACCGCGTCGGCGTGGATCGTCAGTGCCCATGCCACCATCATTTCCCGCCGTGCGTTTCTCTTCGATGGAGGGCGGCGCCTGGACTTGGGCGCATCCTACCTCATGCCCTGGGAGAAGATTCCGGTTAGGTTTCTGATGAGGGCTTCCAATATTCTTAATTCGCAGTACCTCGAAAACGGCTTTCGGGCATCCGGTTTTTGGGCGACGGCGGGCTTTAACATTTCATTCTGAGGAGACCTAAACGATGTCGATTGCAACTAAACGGGGCGATGGCGGTGAGACCGGATTGTCGGGCGGAGTGCGCGTGCGCAAGGACAATCCACGTGTGGAAGCGTATGGCACCATCGACGAGTTGATTTCAATGCTCGGTTTCGCGCGCTCCATCTGCGCGGATGAAGATCTGCATACAAAGACGAAGCAGATCCAGAAGGAATTATTCAAGGTTGGCTCGGCCATGGCCACGCCGCCTGAAAGTAAAAAGCAGCCGCCGGTCATCGCGGATGAAATGGTGGATGCCCTCACCGCAGAGGTTTATCGCATCGAAGCACTCGAAGGCATTTTGGCCGATTGGTCGATCCCCGGCGAGGACCCTGCCTCATCGGCCTATGACGTTGCACGAACCATCTGCCGCCGCGCCGAACGTAATGCTGTGTCACTGCGTGCACAAGGGATCGAAATGCAAGACAACGTGTTGCGCTACCTGAATCGACTCTCGGACGTGCTCTGGTTGTTTGGCCGTCTTATTGAGCATCAAAAGGGTTTGGACGCTACGCTGCGTGACCCCGCGCATGGCGGGCCGCGCTGGTCTCGAGCCTGGTAACGCCAACAACATGAAAGCTAAAGCCATCTTCGTAGGCGGCACATCGTCGCATGCCGGCAAAAGCTGGATGACGACTGCGATCTGCCGCTATTTGAAGCAGCAAGGCTTCAGCGTTGCGCCATTCAAAGCGCAGAACATGTCGAATAACTCGTTTCCGTGCGCCGGTGGCGGTGAGATTGGCCGCGCGCAAGTGGCGCAGGCCGAAGCCTGTGAACTCGCGCCAGAGCCGGATATGAATCCGATTTTGCTTAAGCCCACCTCGAATCAGGGCAGCCAGGTTGTCCTCAATGGCAAAGTCTTTGGCAATGTTGCCGCCCGCGATTATTATCCAATGCATGACATGCTGCGAGCCGAAGCGCGGGCTGCCTACGACCGTTTGAGCACGCGCTTCGAATACATTGTCATTGAGGGGGCGGGTAGCATCGCCGAGATGAATCTAAAGAGCCGTGATGTGGTCAATCTTTCGATGGCAGCCTATGCTGGGGCACGAGGCCTGCTGGTCTCCGATATTGATCGCGGAGGCATCTTTGCGAGTATCTGCGGCACGCTGGAACTTCTGTCACCGGAAGAACGTTCGCTGATTCAGAGCTTCGTGGTAAACCGCTTTCGTGGCGATCGGGCGCTGTTTCACGACGGCGTCGCTTTCATGGAAAAACGCACCGCGAAGCCCTGCCTGGGCGTGTTCCCGATGGCTACCGACATTGTGCTCGATGCTGAGGATGGCGTCAGTCTGGACGACGTTCCGCACGATAGCCAGTCGAAGATTGCGGTTGTCCGCTTGCCGCATATTTCAAACTTTACCGATTTTCGGTTGCTGCCCTGCCAATGGATTTCGCGGCCAACCACTCAGCCTATGGAATGGATCATCCTCCCTGGCACAAAGAACACGATGGGTGATCTCGATTGGCTGCGCCAGCAAGGCTTGGCCGACTGGATTGTGGAAGAGCACCGCGCAGGCGCGAAGATTCTAGGCATTTGCGGCGGCTATCAAATGCTGGGCGAGAGTATTCATGATCCCGGTAGCGTCGAGTCCCGCCAGGGGCGATCTTGTGATGGCTTGGGCCTGCTACCCGTGAGCACTGTACTCGAAGCGACGAAAGTAACACGAGTGGTAGCGGCACGCACTCCGAACGGACACCAATTCGGCGCCTACGAAATTCATATGGGGCGGACCGGGAATTTTACATTGCCTCCCTTTGCTTTCATTGATGGCGGCACCGACGGCGCCCGAGCCGAGCGCGTGTTCGGAACCTATTTGCACGGTGCACTTGAAAGCCCCGGCGTGTTGCGCGAGTTGTTCGGCATAGAGGCACAGGCTTTGCCCGCCGCCACCCACTACGACCGCTTGGCGGACTGGTTCCGCGCTTCCGCCAATCTCCCGTTATTCAAGGAGATCTACTTGTGAGATTTGCGGGAACAGAATTATTGGCGGGTGTCGCGCTCGATCTGGCGTTGGGCGATCCACCGTGGTTGCCGCATCCGGTACGCGCCATCGGCTGGTGGATTGCCAAGCTTGATGTGGCGCTCAACAGAGGTGAAGCAAAGCGCTGGGCCGGAGTTCTCTTATGGTTTCTCGTCGTCGCGCCCGCAGCGGCAATTGCCTGGATCACGCCGTGGTTATCGATCTATTGGATCTATTCGCTGCTCGCCATTCGTAGTCTGGATCAAGAGACATCGCGCGCGGTTCAATTATTGGAGAGCGGAGACCTGTTGGGTGCCCGTCAAGCAATCGGAATGGTGGTGGGTCGCGATACAGATCAACTGGATGAAGCTGGAATCTTGCGTGCCGCAATGGAAACGCTGGCCGAGAATCTTGGTGATGCGATCGTCGCGCCTTTGTTCTACCTGGCGCTCGGCGGACCGGGCGCGATGGCCGCCTACAAAGCCGTCAATACTCTCGACAGCATGGTTGGCTATAAGAACGAACGTCACCGCGAATTCGGTTGGTTCTCCGCGCGTGCCGACGATTGGGCAAACCTGATTCCAGCGCGCTTGACTGCCGCACTCATATGTTTGTGTGCGCTCGCTCCAGGCTTGCGCTTCGGCCCATCCATACGAATCACCTTCCGGGATGCCTCCATGCAGCCGAGTCCGAATTCCGGCTGGCCAGAGGCCGCAATGGCCGGTGCACTTGGCGTCCAACTCGGTGGCGTGAGCTACTACCAGGGACGCGAGAGTGCGAAGGCGCTCATTGGCGACGCAGCCAATCCGCTTTCGTTCAGTGCTTATCGCAAGGCGAGAGTGGTGCTCTACTCCGTCTCAGGGCTCGCCGTCGCCCTCACTTGGAGCGTTTCGCGATGACAACCCACGGCGGCCGCCTTTTTGAGATTGCTCGCGCCCGTGGTTGGGACTGGCGGGATCTTGTCGATTTTAGCGCCAGCATCAATCCGCTGGGTCCATCGCCAGCGGTGCTCGACGCTATCCAAAATGCAATCGGCGAAGTGGTTCATTACCCAGAGTCGCATCCGCGCGAGCTTCTGGAGCTATTGGCGAAGGCATGGGATGTGGACGCAGACCAAATCCTGCTGGGTAATGGCGCCACGGATCTCATTCACTTCCTGGCTACCGTCTACCGGGATCAGCCAGTCACGCTGCGGGTGCCTGTCTTCTCCGAATTTCATCGCGTGTTCCCAAATGCAGCGTTTACTGCGGCGTCAACTGCGGCAGACCTGCCCACCACCGGATTGACGGTCTTCACGCGGCCAGTAAATCCAACGGGAGAGTTGCCTTTATGCGAAGAGTGGCTAGCGCATACGTCGCACCCCGTGATCGCGGATGAATCGTTCATCGAGTTTTCCGAGGTTGCCTCGCTAGCGGAGATGATCCCTACGCGTCCGAATCTATTGGTGTTGCGCTCACTTACCAAGTTCCACGGCATCCCAGGGCTGCGCATCGGCGCTGTGCTTGCTTCGTCGGCAACCATCGCCGCTTGGAAGCGAATGCGCGATCCCTGGAGTGTCAACGTATTCGCCATCAAGGCCGCCTGTGCATCGCTTGCCGATCACGAACATAGCCGACGCACTTTAGAAACGGTTCGCGTAGAACGCGAATGGCTCATCCAAGCCTTCCGCGCATTGCCTGGAGTCGAGGTTAACCCGAGCGCCGCTAACTATCTGTTCGTGCGCCTTCAGTATCCAGCGGCATCGTTGACTGCGTTTCTTGAAGATCGCAAGATTCTGATTCGCAATTGCTCGGGTTGGCCTGGAATCGACGGCGATCACAGCGTCCGCGTGGCCGTCCGCACCCGCCCGGAAAACGAGCGCCTGGTATCCAGTTGGAAGGAGTTCTCATGCGAATCGTAGTTGCGCTACTCGCGCTATGCCTGCCTCTGGCCGCTCAACAGCGCATCGTTTCCACGTCACCTAGCATCACGGAAACACTCTTCGCATTGGGCTTGGGTAGCCGTGTGATCGGTGTGTCCACCTATTGCCACTTTCCGGCTGAAGTGAGCCGACTCCCCAGAGTGGGGACCTTCCTCAAGCCAAACGTCGAAGTGATTGCACGGTTGAAGCCGGATCTGGTCATAGTGCAACGGCTTCCGAATTCCGTGCGCGAGCAGTTGCAGGGGCTGTCGATTCGAGTAGTCGAAGTCGATTCCAAAGGAGACCTGCAACAGAACGTCGCCTCGATCCTTGCCATCGGCCAGGCAGCGGGTGCCGAGCCGGCGGCTCGCGCCTTGATCAACCGCATCAATGGCCGGCTCTCCGCACTGCGCTCCAGGTACGCAGGCCAAACGCCTCGATCCGTAGTCTTTGTGGTGGGCCGCACTCCGGGTGAATTGCAGGGTCTGGTTGTAGTGGGCAGTGGCTCGTATTTGTCAGAGCTACTCGAAATCGCAGGCGGCAGAAACGCCTTTGGCGATTCCAAACAGGCCTACGTCAAGGCCAGCCTCGAATCATTGTTGCGGCGCGACCCTGACGTGGTGATCGACATGGGGGAGATGGCGGAAACAGTTGGCGTCACCGAGTTGTCGAAGCGCAAAGTGGTGGACTTGTGGGGGACGCGCCCATCAATGAAGGCCGTACGGGACCATAATGTATTTTCCGTGGCATCAGACATCTTCGTGGTCCCCGGCCCGCGCATGCTGGACGCGGCGGAAGCGTTTGCTGTAATGTTGCATTCGGATGTTAAGCGGTGAGACTGGCGCTATTACTTGTCGGGGCCTCGCTCGTCTGTGCGGCTGATCCGTTGCGAATCGCCATCGTTGGCGGTCCGCAGCTATTGTGGCCGGAAGCACTGGTCGAGTTCCAACATCGCCATCCAACCCTGGCCGTCAGCTTGGAATTCCGCGCACCGGCTGAGGCGCAAAACGTTGACCTTGTCTTTGCCTACTACCCGACACCCGAGCAACTGAGTGGATCGCAGCTTCTGACCGGGAAGCTCCACTTGGGATTTCCAGTCGAGTTGGTGTGGACCCAGCCAGTGGACGCCGAAGCGAGCAAGCGGGCCGCTGCTTATCTCGACGAAGGTGGTCTGGAAAACTGCGTGCGGCTTTTGCTGTATCTCTATTCGCTGGGGCGACCGAGCGCAACGCTGGCGGAAAAGCCGATAAGCGGGCCTCGCAGCGGCATCTATCATCCGGCTGCTTCGGAAATATTCAGCAATTATGCAGCCTATCGCGACTGGTGGCGAACGAAACACGCAGGAGAGCCGGTGGCTATCGCCATTTCGTTTTTCAGTACATGGCTCCGCAGCCGGGATCTCGCCGTTACCGATGCCATGATCCAACAGATCGAGGCACGCGGCCTGATGCCTGTAGCTGCCTTTGGATATCCGGTTGATACGCTGACTCCGCTTCTGACCGACGGGCAGAGCTTTCAACCCGCCGTCGTGATCGCCC
This sequence comes from Bryobacter sp., assembly GCA_046590555.1. Lineage (GTDB taxonomy): Bacteria > Acidobacteriota > Terriglobia > Bryobacterales > Bryobacteraceae > Bryobacter. The sequence continues at coordinate 5,678 of JBKJUN010000959.1, forward strand.
TCAATGCAACGCTTTCGTCGCCCAAGGATGCCGATGTCTACAACGCTTGGGGTGTACCAGTGTTGAACGGATTGGTGACGCGTGAAAGTAGCAGCCAATGGCGTGCCAATAGCAAAGGCATTCCAGCAGATCGCATGGCCGCGCATTTTAGCTATCCAGAGCGCGCCGGGTTGATCGCCCCAACGCTGGCCGCCACCACCGAAACATCGCCCATCGGCATCAAGACCGTGCAACCGGTGCGCGCTGGTATTCAGGCGCTGACCGATCGTGCGGTGCGTATGCTCACTCTTCGCGACAAGCCAAACGCGCAGAAGCGCGTCGCGATTATCTATTACAACAATCCTGCCGGTAGAGGCAATGTCGGCGCCAGCTACCTGCAAGTGTTCCCCAGCTTGAAGAACATTCTGGCAGCGCTCAACGGGGAAGGGTACACGATTCCCTGGCACTTGCCGAATGAGCAAGCGTTGCGGCAGCTCATTGAAACGGGAGGCCGCAACCTCGAGATTTGGTCCGCCGGCGAATTGCGGCAAACAGTCGAATCAAAGGCAACGATTTTGTGGCCGATGCCGGAATACCGCCGTTATTACGATGCCTTGCCCGAACAATTCCGCCAGCAGGTGGAGGCCACTTGGGGAACTCCCGAGCAGTCGCAGCTCATGACCGCGCCATGTGCTACCGGGCGCTGCTTCGTCCTTCCCGCCATCGTGGATGGCAACATCATGCTGGCTGCTCAACCTCTGCGAACTACTTTCGATCAGGCGAGCGATCCTGCCCATGAGCGCATCACCGCTCCGCCGCATCAGTACGTCGCTTTCTATCTATGGCTGCAACACGAATGGAAGGCAGATGCGCTGATTCATCTGGGCCGACATGGAACGCTCGAATGGCTACCGGGCAAGCAGACGGCGCTGGCTCCAGAAGATGCACCCTCCGTGCTGATCGCCGATCTGCCGAACTTCAACATCTATGTGATGGATGGAGGCGGCGAAGCCATTCAGGCCAAGCGCCGCGGGAAAGCTTCTCTGATCAGTCATCTGACGCCCATGATCTGGCGCACTGGTGGCAGGGCCGACCTGGAGAAACTGCATCAATCTTTCCAAGAGTTGATGGACCGCGGCGACACAGTAGCACCGGCGCTGGCGGCCGAGCATGAGAAGGTCGCGCGCGCCGAACTGAAACGCCTCGGCCTCGATAAACAATTGAAGCTCGACATGACCGGCAGCATCCAGCAGCTGGCTCCAGCTCTACATCGGTTCTTGCACCAAATTGAAGATGCGCCTATACCCGCCGGACTACCCATCTTTGGTCAGCCACCGAACGATGACCAACTACGGCAAGCCGTCGGTGCGTATCTGTTCTCGGCCTTCCCAGCAGCGCTGCGTGACACTGTTGCATCGCATATCCCAGCTTGGTCCGTGGCTTTTCTTAACGGGGACGTCGTTCCAATAGAAGGTTTCGGCGACGAACCCGGTAAGATTCTGGCTCGTGTGGCAAACGACCTGCCTGGATGGATTCAATCCTTGCGCGACAGCGGACCGGCTGAACTCCACGGTTTGTTGAATGCACTTGCGGGGAAGCACCTTCCTTCGCACCTGCTGGGTGACCCGCTGCGTAAACCGGAAGCCTTGCCCACGGGCGCGAATCTACATGCTATCGACTCGGCCCGAATTCCGACCGAGGCCGCCTGGCGGGTGGGCCAACAAATGGCGCGCGATTTTCTTGATCGTTACCAGGAGACCCATCACGAGCCGGCTCAGCGCGTTTCACTGGTGCTTTGGTACGGAGAGACCGAGCGGCACCAAGGCGCTATGGAAAGCATGGCCATGGCCCTGCTGGGAGTGCGGCCAGTGTGGAACGCTCGCGGCATCGTGGAAGGCTTGCAACTGATTCCGGCAACTAAGTTAGACCATGCGCGCGTCGACGTTGTCTTTACGGCATCGGGCAACTATCGCGACGGCTTTCCAGAGAAGTTACAATTGTTGGATCGCGCCGTGCGCCTGGCTGCCAGTGCTGAAGATGGCTTGATAGCCGGGCATGATCGCCGGCTCGCCGCAGCCCTCGAAGCCAGTGGAATGGACCGGATGGACGCCCAGCGCCAAAGCCAGATCCGTGTCTTCAGTGCTAAGCCCGGAGCCTACGGTGTAGGCGTTCAATATCTGGTCGAGAAATCCGGCGGCGCAGATTCCACTGGCAAGATCGCGGCTCTTTATACCGCAAACATGGGCTTCGGTTACTCCAGTGACGCATGGGGCGTGGCGAGTGAAGCCGCGCTGAAGGGCAACCTGAGATCCATCAATGCCGTGCAATTTTCGCGGTCCTCCAACTTGTATGGATCCCTCGACAACGACGACACTTACCAGTACGTGGGCGCGCTGCGCACAGCCGCCGAGGCTCTTAGCGGCAAGGCCCCCGATGTGCTGATGCACAACCTGCGCCATGAGGGTGAACCAAAGCTTTCCTCGCTCCGCGAGTTTCTTGGCGTTGAATTACATTCGCGCCAACTCAATCCAAAATGGATCGAGGAGATGCGCAAGTCCGGCTATGCAGGAGCCCGTGAGATCAGCAAAGAGATCGAGCACCTCTATGGATTTCAAAAGACTGCACCCGATCATCTCGACAGCGCGACGTGGCAAGCCGTGATGGATGTTTTTGTCAAAGACAAGCATGGTTTGGGTCTGAAGAAGTTCTTTCAGGATCAGAATCCGCACGGCCGGCAGACGATGCTCGCTCGACTGCTGGATGTGGACCGGCAGGGGATTTATCGCTTTGCACCGAAGGACCGGACCATGCTGCTGCATCAGTACATGCAAAGCGTGGTGAGGGACGGAGCGGCTTGCAACGCGCTCGATTGCGGTAGTCCGGTGTTGCGTTCCCATATCAGCAAGGCGCTTCGCCAGGGCGGGATGCGCAGAGAGGCCGATCGTATGGATCGCGATTACGAAAAGGCGCTCCGCCAGACTCCAGAAAAACTGCCTCTTGCCTCAGAATCGAAGCCGGTGAGTCCGAAATACCGGCTTCGTGATTTGAAACAGATTGGCAAGTATCTGATCACTTGGGTGGAAAAGAAGAAGGTTTTGGCGACCGCAAAATCCGTACCTCTCTGGCTCTTAGCGAGCTTGGTCATTGCCTATATGTCAGCTTTGGCACTGAAGGCACGAGGGAGAAGAAGGCCGCAGATCGAATCGCTCGGCCTATTTCCGAATGAGGTCCCGCTGCCATGATGCCAATCGTCGAGATCGGCAATCTCAATGCGTTCCGGGGTTCGCGACGTGTTCTTTCCAACATCAATTGTGTTTTTCACAAAGGTGAGTTCGTCGCGCTGTTGGGATTAAATGGAGCAGGCAAGAGCACGCTGCTTGAAACGTTGGCAGGCGCTCTTGAAGGGTATCAAGGAAGCTGCGCCGTCCACGCACGCGAAGTTCGAGCCCTTTCGCGCCGCGAACTCAGCCGCAAGATTTCCTTCCTTCCGCAATGGCAGGCTGCATCCACCGGATTCTCTGTCCGTCAGGTCGTTGCAATGGGCCGCTATCCTCACTCGGCAGGCTGGAGCGAGTCTCCGGATGATCAGCGGGCCATCGCCGAATCGCTTGCCGCGTGCCAATGCCTGCCGCTCGCCGGGCGCTCGTTTCAAACACTCAGTGGAGGCGAACGCCAGCGAGTGTTGCTGGCATCGGCGATCGCGCAGG
>JBKJUN010001041.1:0-7399 GCA_046590555.1 Bryobacter sp.
GACTGCACAAGTTGATGGGCACGGTGAAATACCCGGCGCAAGCCACAGCAAGAAGATCATCGGTAAGCCGTGTGCCGGAAAACGGCACGCACGGTTTGAAAGGGGGATTTTAGAAACGGGCGGGCGCAAGCTTGTACCGCGCTAAAATCCTACCAATGCAAGAAAAGCTTTATGGTGGCCGCTTTGAAGCCGGCCAGGACAAGTATTTCGAAAAATTCTCTGAGTCGCTGCACTTTGACAAGCGGTTGATCGAAGCCGATCTTGAAGGCTCAAAAGCCTTTGCCCGTGCGCTTGAGAGCGTAGGCATTCTCAATGGAGATGAGCGCGCACGCATCGTCAAGGCCCTTGAAGAGATCCAGGTCGAAGACAAGAACCCTGCTTACTTTAACGGGGCCAGTGACGAGGACGTGCACTCGTTTGTCATTCGTCAGCTCAAAGAGAAGACTGGCGAGCTTGCTGACAAGATTCATACGGGGCGCAGCCGCAATGAGCAGGTGTCGCTTGATACGCGGCTTTGGTTGCGATCGACTATTGAGACCACCATTGCTGCGACCAAGTCGCTAATGGCTGAGCTGCTCAAGCTGGCCAACAAGTACCCTCAGGCTGCGATCCCTGGCTATACGCATATGCGCCGTGCGCAGGCGGTGTTGTGGCCTCATTACCTGCTGGCCTACTACGAGATGTTTGCTCGCGATGTGGAGCGGCTGCATCAGGCTCATGCCCGCACGAATGTTCTTCCGCTTGGTAGCGGCGCACTGGCTGGCAGTGCGTTTCCCTTTGACCGGAATGCTATCGCCCGCGACCTTGGCTTCGCCTCGATCACCTACAACTCGATGGACGTTTCGGCTGACCGCGACTTTGTCCTCGACTATATGCATGCCGCCAATCTCGTCATGTTGCACCTGTCTCGCCTTTCGGAAGACTGGATTCTCTATTCGAGTGAGGAGTTCGGCTGGATGGAGCTGAGCGATGGCGTTACGTCTGGCTCGAGCCTGATGCCGCAAAAGAAGAACCCTGATTCACTTGAGCTGATTCGCGGCAAGTGCGGGCGCGTCTTTGGTGCTTACTCTGCTCTTTTTGTCACGATGAAGGGGCTTCCGCTCACCTACAATCGCGACATGCAGGAAGACAAGGAACAGCTTTTTGACGCTGCGGATCAGACGATTTCCTGCCTGAACATGGCCACTATCGTTGCCCAGAACGTCACAATCAAACCGGAGATTCCGGAGAAGGCTTGCGCTGAATCGTGGGTTGTTGCAACGGACATCGCCGAGGCTTTGTCGCGGGCTGGGCTGCCCTTTCATCAGTCGCATAAGCTTGCTGGGAGGCTTGTGCTGCACGGAATCAAGACGGGTAAGCATCCGGCCAGCTTTACGGCTGAAGAGTTGTTTGCCTTTGACCCTCACTTCACACCGGACTTTGTCTTTATCCTGAAGGACCCGCGGCACGGCATGCAGACCCGTGTTGTGCCTGGTGGGACCGCACCTCAAAGCGTTGCTGCTGCTCTGCGCGAGGCTCAGGCCCGTCTCGAGAAACTATGAACAAAAGCGAGCGCCACCAGCAGATCCTCAAACTCATCCGTGAAGAAGAGGTGCACACGCAGGAACAATTGGCGCAGCTTCTCAAGCGTCGCTCCTTCGAGGCGACGCAGGTGACTCTTTCTCGCGACATCCGTGAGCTGGGTCTGGTGAAGACGGCTCAGGGTTATGCTGATCTTGGCAATCCGACTCCGAAGTTTCTTTCGCTCGCCCGCGAGTTTATGACCTCTGCCGTTGCTGCCCAAAACCTGGTTGTGATTCGGACCTCTCCGGGTCATGCGATGTCGCTTGCTATCGCTCTTGATACAGAAGGTTTTCCTAATGTTGTAGGCACTATTGCTGGCGACGACACGATCTTCATCGCCATGCCGGACTCGGCTCAGGCCAAAGCCTTTGCGGCGGAGCTCGGGGGGCTTGCCTAGGTGGATGCCCCGCGCATCCTGCTGCGGGACACAGAGATCCCTGAGGTTCTCAAGACGCTTGCGGCGCTTCTTCCCAGTTACTCGCCTGAAGATCTCGGTAGTCAACTAGAGACTTTCGACATCTTTGTCCCGATTCTTTCCCCGCGCGCTCATCCTCAGCTAGCCGCTCTGCTGATTGCTGCTGGCGAAAAAGCCGAGGATCCGCTAGTGCGGGCGGCGATTCTGGCAAAAGCACATTCGATCTCAAAATGAGGGTTCTGCTTTGCCCAATGGGACAATCAGAATATGTACGAACAAAGGCTGGCGCAACGCCGCAACTCATGGAAAGAGGCGGATGATCGTGCGGCTCGCTTCGGTAATCTGCGGCTGCTGATTGTTGTTGCAGCCCTTGGTGCTGCCTGGTATACGCTTTGGTGGGCCGTTGGAGTCTGCGCCCTGCTTTTCATCGTCGTCGGGATTCGCATTCAGGCTTTGAACGACCAGCTTGACCGGTTCAAGCGCGCTATCGCCTACTATGAGCAGGCCATTGACCGGACACAAGGTAATTGGGCGGGCCGCGGTACGACAGGTGAATCGCATATTCCTGCCGATCATCTTTTTGCCAATGATCTTGACCTGTTTGGCCGGGCTTCGCTGTTTGAGCTGCTATGCCAGGCGCGTACACGCTTAGGGGAGTCTACGCTTGCCGGATGGCTTCTTGCGCCGTCTGATGTTGAAACTATTGCGGCTCGCCAAGCGGCTGTTCAGGAGTTAACCCCAAAGCTTGACCTTCGTGAAGACCTGGCGATTATCGGGGCGGGGAACCGGCGGCAGATTCGCGCTACTTTGCTTGGTGATTGGGGGGAGGCACCCTTTACAAAGCTTGCGGAAGCCTCGCGGCCCCTGTATCGTGTTCTCGGTTTGCTTGGTGCGACTGGGGCCCTTGCGTTGATTGCCGATGTGCTGGGTGCCGAGATTCCTTATCTGCGAATTTACTATCTCTCGATTGCGATCATTAGTGGCTCTATTGTGTGGCGCTATCGATTCGAGATCCATCATGTGCTTGAAGGTTCTCAAGGGGCGGCTCATGAAGTTGCGTTGCTGTCTTCAGTGCTGGCGCGGATTGAGGCGGAACATTTTCAAAGTGCACGCCTGGTTGAACTTCGAGCTCAGCTCAATGTCGATGGCCTGCCGCCTTCGCGACGTATTGCCCAGCTTCGCCGCTTGATGGAACTTGCTGATTCGCGCGATCACTTTCTGGTAAGGCTGCTCGGGCCGCTGGTTCTTTATGACCTCCATCTTGCCTTTGCTCTCGAAGACTGGCGCAAGCAATCAGGCACTGCCATGCGGCGATGGGTTCATGCGGTTGGTGAGATCGAAGCGTTGAGCTCACTTGCCAATTATCGATTCGAGAACCCTACGGATGTCTTTCCAGATTTTACGACCGATGGCCCTACCTTTATCGCGACAGACCTGACTCATCCTTTGATGCCTCGTGCGCAGGCGGTTTCGAACGATATCTCGCTGGGGCATCCGGAACGGGTGTTTGTGGTTAGCGGATCGAATATGTCTGGCAAGAGTACTCTCATGCGGACAGTTGGTATTAATGCAGTGCTTGCGCAGGCTGGTGCGCCTGTTCGAGCCAAAAGCTTGAAGATCAGTCCCCTTGTGCTGGGTGCTTCTATTTCGACCCATGATTCGTTGCAAGGCAACACATCTCGCTTCTATGCAGAAATCCTTCGCCTACGCGACATCATGCAAAAGGCAGCAGGGGCAACCCCGGTGCTATTTCTCATTGACGAGGTGTTGAGTGGAACTAACTCACATGACCGGAGGATCGGTGCAGCGGCGATTTTGAAAGGCCTGGTGGAGCGTGGCTCGATTGGTTTTACCAGTACGCACGATCTCGCGTTGACGCATATTGTGGAGGATCTTGGGCCGCTTGCGGCCAACGTCCACTTTGAGGATCAACTGATTGAAGGCACGATGCGGTTTGATTACAAGATGCAGCCTGGTGTTGTTACGCACTCGAATGCGATCGCTTTAATGCGGGCTGTTGGTATCGAGGTTTGATGCTGGTTTGCGGACAGGTCAGTCTTTCGGCGGATGGACCCCTTTGAGGGCGCAGACAACCCTCCGCAGGACACAGTTCGAGCTTTGGTTTGTATTTAATATCTAGCAGGATGTCAAAGAGATGGCCTGGCGTTGTTTGGGACTGTCCAGGGCGAAATTGGTTTCGTTCCTGATTTTTTATCGCGGATCGAGTGCGGTGCGGCTGACGAGTTTATCCTCGAAAGTTTCGGGGGCAGCCTTGGAAATGGTTTTCTTGCGTGTATGGACCACGGTCGATGGTTCGGTTGTTATCTGCTTTTGTTCTGACAGGGGATTTCTCCTGAGTAGAAATTAGCAGGCGGAGTGGTGGGCTTCCAGTTTGGGCCTGGCTGGTATTATCTGGAATCATTGGTTAGATGGAAAAGAAAGTTGAAAATACTTGTGAACGGCTTCGGGCCTTATGTTGCAGTGGGCCCATTTGGGCTTTCTGGTGCGGGCATAGAAACGAAGCCTGATGGTTCAATTGGCGGATTTTTGGGTGACTCGTTAGTTGCTGTTTTACGCTAAATCTACGCGTCCGTTGCCCCGCGGAGTGCGATCCGACGGTAAACCCGGCCCAGCTCAAGCATGCACCCATTAGAAGGCAATTCAATCAGCGCTTCAGGAGTCGAGTAGACCAACTGCTGCCAGGGAGATCCTGCATCCGCTCGCGTGTCATGCTCAATCAGAATGTTGTCTTGGCTAACCATCGGGAATCCCGGATTGAGACTGAGATCTGGTAATCCCGGCGCTTAAACTCGCGATCAATGGCTGCGGTGCTTGGCGAGAGAATTTCAATTATCACTTGAGCCTCAAGCGGGGCAGCCTCCACGTCAGACTCAGGACATCGAACCGAAAGATTTGGATAAAAGTAGGACTTCGACTCTGGATTCGCTAGCCGCACATCATGCGAAACCGGGCGGCAAGGACTATCCTCGAATTGCTGTTCAAAATCAATCAACAAATTGGTAGACAGCAGAGCGAGATTCTCCGATCCCCCCGCCATTGCCACCACCATACCCGCATAAAACTCATGGCGAGTGGAACTGGAATTCTCATGGCCCAGATAAGCTTCTTCCGTCCAAAGTGGAAAATTGGGAAGACCTGCAATCTTTTAACTCTACCAGCCGCGAGCAGACAAGATGAGCCCTCAGCCGACAGCGATTCCGCAACCAAAGTGAAGATTTGGGGGCACGGCAGAGCGATGGTCTTTTTTCCCTGTATTTGGGAGGCAGATGAGTGAGGCGGCGACCGTTTCGCTCGTGGAGAGCGGATATTTTCGAGGCGCGGGCGCACTCCGTCGATAGGAGGCGGAATGCGCGAGTGAAACGCAGAACAGAACAGCGGCCTGGAGATCGACGAAACAGGGAGACTCAGGGCGATAGGTTTGGGGTGGTTCCGGCGTGAATGTCGGCAGACATGAGCTTGGCCCAGAACTCCTGAGTTCTGCCCTTGCGGACGGCTGGCTTGAGATTCAACTTCAGAAAAGCGTGAAAGATATTGAAGGCGAGGAATGCCATCAGCAGGAAGCATTCGATGGCGTTGGGGTCGTGCTTATAGATATGATCGGCGTTCCAATGGGTGGACAGTTCGTTGAACGCGTGATTCTCGATGTCCCACTGCATATGGCCAAAGGCAACAACCTGTCCGGTTAAAACCGGTTTGGCTGGAAGCGTGGTAACCCAGACCCAATCACTGGTTAACGTTTCGTCTTTGCCATTGAGTTGACGCCGCACCGACCGGGTCTCCAGGGAACGGACCACGCGCACCGGAGCATTGACCTGCGGCCACGAAAGCAGATCTGGAAAGTCCCACCACAAACACTGGCGGGACCGGAAGGAGCCTTCCTGCGGGGCGACATGTTCGAAGAGGCAGGCGACATCCTGATACAGGTTGCGCTTTTCATTCTTGAGCACCACCAGGGCTTGCCTGCCGCGGTCCAGAAGAAAGTTGAAGAAGGGCGCAGTGGCATAGAGAGCGTCGGCGAGTACCAGATCGAAAGCACGGGGGTACGCGGCGATCACCCGTTCCAGGAGCCGCAGAGCCGTGTCCACTTCGCCCTCTCCGGCTCGCTGCGGCTCGAGATCCAGCAGCAGGCGAACGGGCTCGCCGCCTGGCCGCACGGCAGGCAGCAGCATCAATGTTACTTGCCGATGGTAATACTGCGTGCGATCCCGGTCCCCAGTGTGGATGGTTCGTTCCATGCAGCCCGTGCAATGGCGAAGGTAGCTGGCGTGACTTTCGTGACCGTCGAGGACGGCGACCCCGATACCCATATGATCCGGCAATGCTTTATTACGCTTCAGTCGGTCGTAGATATGGTGAATGCCCTGGCGTAATCCGTCGGCATCGACAAGGGCAAGAATACGTCCGACACTGTCGACGCTGGCAACGGGCTGCTTCAGCCAGCCGCGAAAAAATCGCGACCGGGCACTAAGCTCCAAAGCGTTGAGACTGGCCATGTGGGTCCAGAACAGAACGGCGACGACCTTGATGATTCCGTCGGTGGGAATTCGCGGCAGAAGGCGACTGTCGGCCACGCCCGCAACAACTTCGGAGAACTGAAAGACCTTCTCGGCATAAGCAAGGAGACGGCGGAGAATGTCAAACCTTCCTCGTCCGAAGGCGCTTCCATTCCAGTTCGGAAACGGCTTCGATCAACCGCTGCATTTCCTGACAGTTCCTAACGGCCTGACGCACCCGGTCCTGCAGAACCCTGGGGATACACATCTGGCGAACCTTGCCCGCCTGACTTTGAACCAGATACAGCGAACCATGCAACTCGCCACTGGCGCAATGGCAACTGGGCTTCCCGCATTTGCTGGAGCGCTCTGAGAGCGCACCGCGCAGAAACCACGCACCGGAGGCGAGTTGTGCGAGGTGGGATCGCAACTCTCGCTCGGCTGCGGAAAGCTCGGCGCGGCTAAAAGTGCCAGCCATTACTTGATTTATAGTTTATACAAGAACAGGACGGAAAGCTAGCACCAAAATCCAATCAGAATTTGCCCGGCAGATCTTCCTTATCAAATAGCGGCCAAAACAGCAGTCAACTCAGATGCTTTTTGATGTTCAGGCAAATCGGTTGCGGAATCGCTGACGTGAGCGGCGAAGGTGTCGAGGTTAAGTTTTAGATTTTCTCGGGACGTGTTTGGGTTGCTGGAGCTGAATTGGCAATTCGGCGAGACCGCTTGCGGCGAGCATGTTAGTTTCGCCCTGGCGAAAGGCAGGGTTGGGTGGCAGGCCTTCCCGGAGGTAAAGAGCGGCAAGAGAGGGAAAGGTTTTGGTTCGTGCACCGGAGCCATAGGTGGGCTTGCGCTTGGAACCCTTTTCAAAACCGTCTTTCCGTTTCTCTCCAGTGACCTGGATGCG